>JBAVYO010000434.1:0-5965 GCA_049698855.1 Terriglobales bacterium | reverse complement strand
GTATCCGCTCAGCCTGTGGATCAGTGAGTTCTTCAGAGGTTCCCTAAGTCCTGGGCGCTAACGATGCCGAGCCCGGCCAGCAAAACTACACAAGTTATGGCGAGTGTGCGCAATGTCTTCATATATCTCCTTATTGAAACCTAAAATTTGTTAGTTGGATTGACTCCGCGAGACGCTCGGAGCCGAATTGAATCCGGGCCGCGAAGCCCGCAAAGCGCTGTGTGCTTGTTGCACGCAGGAATCTGTGGCACAGCAGCCATGGCACGCAACGAAGGTGTCATGCTTCCTCTCGAAGTTCAAGAAACCTGGAATTTCCCCACTTGCACGTGTATGTCGCTGGAAGGAACGTCGACGGCCACGCTTTTTAGATGAGAGTAAGACTACTGTGATATGTACACGATGTCAACGTAGTTCAGGTTTCGCGGGCAATTTTTACGAGGCCGTAACAAGCGCAACAACTTGCACCACGAGCTATTTAACACCAGTGCAGCATCCCCCAAAACGGGCACTGGCGGCTGAATTTGCCTCGCCGATAGGAATCCGATGATGAGCGCGCCCGTGAAACGAAAACACGATCCAAGGGAGACACAATGGCGCGGACGCCCGATCCCTGCTCCACGAACCGCGTCGTTGCTGATCGCGAAAACGGTGCACCCGGAACACGCGGAGGAAACGCGCGAGGCTTGCAGCACCTCCATCCAAAAGCTCCTGCGCGAGGCACGCAGTAGCGCCCAAAGAGTGCGTACCCTCCGACACTCGGATAAATACCATTCTGTAATGCCGTTTACATGAGTTTTATGGCATTTTATATGGCATTGTGAAGACTCGACTCAGTATCGATCGCGCCGGTCGGATCGTGATCCCCGAGCCCGTTCGGGACGCCCTGCATCTGGCTGACGGAATATCTCCATTCCAATAACCATCGAACGATAGAGTACCCCCGCTACAATCGAATCTGAACACTTTGATGCAAACTTCCTTGGCATTCCGGCTTCTGGCCCGATCCGACTTTCCTCTGCTTCAAAAGTGGCTGTCCGCTCCCCACGTGGTTGCTTGGTGGGGCGATCCGCTGGATTTCGCAGCTGTCAACGAGAAATACGCGCGAGTGGTTGATGGTACAGAGCCTACCCATGTGTTCGTGATTGAACATGGTGGACAGGCAGTTGGGTGGATTCAATGGTATCTGTGGTCTGACTATCCGGAGCACGCGCTGCAACTGGGGGCGGAACCTATTTCGGCCGGTGTCGACCTCGCAATTGGGGAGCCTGAGATGACGGGTCAGGGCCTGGGGCCGGTTGCAATCCACGAGTTTCTCCGGCAAATCGTCTTCGCAGGAACCAGGGTTGACACCGTGATAGCCGATCCTGCGGAGGCCAACCTCAGGTCACTGCATGCATTCGAGAAGGTGGGCTTCACGGTGATGAGAAAGGTGCAACTCAACGGTGAGAGTTTCAAACGGCTGGTTGTCAGTGTCGATCGCACATCGCTCAAAAGCGATTTTTAAGCGCCGGACTCTGACTCTCAGCCATTGGCAGGGCCGCGACTGAAAATGGGCCTTACGCCCTGTCCATAGCATTCGACGATAAGTAATCCCAAAGCAGTAGCCTTCCAGTCACCCCGCGATCTTGTTCCATTTCCAGAACAGAGCTGTAAATTATCCATAACAGACAAAAACACTGTGCTAGTGTTACCGTCCGGATGCTAAATAACCAATAACTTTTTTGGTGATTTCGGCCCTATCTAACTCGTGAAAGGATCTATATGCCGGTCGGTTTCAAGGGAATTACTTTGTCGTTAGTCCTGCTATTTGTCACGCTCCCGATTTTCGGTGCCCCCGTCCATGCTCCCGTAGCTCAGCCTGGATATCCGGCCCGAGTGTCTCAACAAGCAACCGTAATCACGATCACCTCGATTTCTCCGGCGAGCGTCTACATGGACAGCCCTAGCTTCACGCTTACAGTAAATGGAACTGGCTTTGCCGCGGGTGATATTGTTTGCTTCTACGACGACTATTATGGTACTTGCGACGGTCTGGTCACTAGTTATGTCAGCCCGACGGAACTCACCGCTCAGGTGCCCGCCTCTTTTCTGACGACAGCCACGAGCCAGGTCATTTACGTGATCGACGGCTCCGGCGACTTGTCGAACTATGTCCTTTTTAGTGTGGTCGGCTTCCTCCCATCCATTAGCTCGCTTTCGCCCCCGTCAATAGGAGAAGGTACTGCTCCCTCTCCGATCACGGTGAATGGTGGGGTTCCGAGTTTCATGAACGGTGCTACCGTGCAATGGAACGGCAAGACGCTTCCCACGATTTACATCAGCCCCACCCAGGTGCAATTCACCCCGACGAAGGCCGAGTTGGAGAAAGCAAGCATGGTTCAGATCACGGTCACTAATCCGGCCCCTGGGGGGCTTTCGACCGCTTACACTTTCGACATCACTTACAACGCCACGGTCAAAACCCTCGATCTTCCCGCCAACCAGATCATTTACGATCCATATGCGCAGTTGATCTATGCCTCCCTGCCGAGCAGTTATGGCCCTAATGGCAACAGCATCGCTGTCATTAAGCCGCAAACCGGCAAAGTCGTCGGATACCACTACGTGGGCAGCGAGCCTCACCAGCTCGCCCTATCGACAGACAGCCAATACCTTTATGTTGGCCTCGATGGCAGCGGTTCTGTGCAGCGTTTCATCCTTCCTAACTTCACTCCCGACATCGAGGTAAGTCTTGGCGCTGGCTACGACGGTGGGATGAACGTCGCGACAAGCCTCCAAGTTTCCCCTTCCAGTGATCACACTTGGGCGGTTGCTCAAAACAGTTCCTCTTGCTGCTACGATTACGGCGTCTACTTTTATACCGATGCCACACAGCTTCCCGACAATGTCACTTACAATGCCGGAAGCCAGATCCTGTTTGTAAACGCGAGCACCCTCTATTCCTATTCCCAGGATTACCTTACGCCGATTACTGTGAATTCCAAGGGAGGCACTGCTGGAACAACATGGTCGGATTTAGTTCAGGGTTCTTCGATCGCTTATGCCGATGGTTTGATTTATGGAAATGCCGGCCAAGCTTTCAACCCTGCCACAGGTCTGCTGCTCGGATCGTTTGATATCTCCACTGGCTCAGGCTGTTGCACCTATTACAATCTGCTGCTGCCCATCGCGCCGTTCAATCGCATGCTGGTTGCGGGCGCCACACCATTTCTTTCGTCGTTCGGCATCACTTCCTACAACCTCGACGAATTTACCCCACAAGCTGCCGTGGGCTTTGAACAATTCGCTGGCGACCAGGTATCCAACTTCATTTCCTGGGGAAACGATGGCGTAGCCTTCGTCACGGAGAGCAGTACAACGCCCTTACAAACCGCAATCGTGACCAGTCCCCACCTCGTCGCGCCTGCCAGCACTACCAAGAATCCTCTGCCAGCCCCGGCCTCCTTATCTCCGGCCAGCACCACCCATGGCGGATGGAATTTCATTCTTACCATCAACGGGAGCGGCTTCGCACCGGACTCCACTGTTACCTGGAACAAGACTATGCTCACGACGGCGTTTGTCAGTTCCTCACAACTCAACGCTTACGTCCCCTATACCGACATCGCTTCGGCGGGAACGGCTAGCATAGTCGTTAGCAATCCCGCCCCCGGCGGCGGTAAGGCCACAGCTTTGAACTTCACTATCAACTAAGCACCCGCGTAGAGACAGGATTAATCCCCGTCACTTTTCGCGGTAGATCCTTAAATAACAATCCCCACGTCTCATCGAGACGTGGGGATCCGTAAAACCACTGCTATCTAGCCAGCGCCAAGTCTACGTACTTAGCACCTTCTCACGCTCTTCGGCGTCTAAACGTTCTTCACGTGGCGAGGACGGCAGCGCGAAGTCCAACACCTCGTCGATGGTCTTCACATAGTGCGGTGTCAATCCCTGCAACTGCTCGGGAGTCAGGTCTTCCTCGACATTCGTTTTGTTGTCGGCGGGAAGAATTACGTCGTGCACACCGGCACGCTTTGCGGCCAGAACCTTTTCCTTGATTCCGCCCACGGGGAGCACGTTGCCGCTCAGCGTGATCTCACCGGTCATCGCGGTCAGAGGACGCACTTGTTTGCCCGTCAGCAGCGATACGAGAGCCGTAACAATCGTGACGCCCGCAGACGGTCCATCCTTCGGAATCGCCCCGGCCGGCACGTGAATGTGGATATCGTGATTAGCGAAGAACTCCTCGTCCACGCCCAATTGCGTCGCGTTCGAACGCACCCAGCTCAATCCGGCTTGCATCGACTCGCGCATTACATCCTGAATCTGGCCGGTGATCGTCAGGCCGCCTTTGCCCTTCATCTGATTGGCTTCGACGAACAGCACATCGCCGCCCGAAGGAGTCCAGGCCAGTCCAACCACCACTCCCGGACGCTTGGTGCGCTCGGCAATTTCGCCTTCGCTGCGAATCTTAATACCTCCAAGGAATTCCTGAATGATTTCCTTGGTGACGACGAGCTTGTCCGTCTTCCCTTCCGCCAACCGCCGCGCCTGCTTGCGGCAGATCGTGCCGATGGTGCGCTCCAGATTGCGCACACCCGCTTCCCGCGTGTAATGGCGGATCACGTAGCTAACCGATTCCTCGGGGAATTCGATCTGCTCATTCGTGATCCCGTTCTCGTCAACTTGCCGCGGGATCAGATATTGGAACGCAATGTGGATCTTCTCTTCTTCCGTGTATCCCTGGAGTTCGATAATCTCCATGCGATCGCGCAACGGCTCGGCAATTGGATCGAGCATGTTGGCGGTCGTGATAAACAGCACCTTGGAGAGATCGAATGTCACATCCAGGTAGTTGTCGCGGAAGCTCGCATTCTGCTCGGGATCGAGTGCCTCGAGCAGCGCTGACGCGGGATCGCCGCGAAAATCACGACCGACCTTGTCGATTTCGTCGAGCATGAAGACGGGATCTTTGGTCTCAGCCCGCCGGATGCCCTGAATAATCTGCCCCGGCAATGCGCCAATGTACGTACGACGGTGCCCGCGAATCTCGGCTTCATCGTGCACGCCTCCGAGAGACAGACGCACGAATTTGCGTCCCAGAGCACGCGCAATCGACTTTCCGAGCGAAGTTTTGCCCACGCCCGGGGGGCCGACGAAGCACAGAATCGGCCCCTTCATATTCGGCTTCAGCCGGCGCACCGACAAGTAATCGAGAATGCGGTCTTTTACTTTCTGCAAGTCGTAGTGGTCGGTGTCGAGAATCTCTTTCGCCTTGGGAATCTCAATCTCCACGCCCGATGTCTTTTGCCACGGCAGCACCGCGAGCCACTCGATGTAATTGCGCGTGACCGAGTAATCGGCCGCCATCGGCGACATGCGCGAAAGCCGGCCCAACTCCTTCAACGCTTCCTTCTTCACGTCGTCGGGCATGCCCGCCGATTCAATCTTCTGCTTAAGTTCCTCGGTATCGCGCTGGCCTTCATCCTGCTCGCCCAGTTCTTTCTTGATGGCCTTCATCTGCTCGCGCAGGTAGTACTCGCGCTGCGTCTGCTGTACGCGATCCTGCACTTCCGACTGGATCTTGTTGCGCAGTTGCTGCACTTCAAGCTCTTTCGCCAGATGCTGATTGATTTTTTCGAGGCGCACTCGCACATCGGTGGTTTCGAGCGTGTCCTGCTTGTCGGAGGTGGAAAGCGAGGGCAGCGACGACGCGATGAAATCCACCAGGCGTCCCGGCTCCTCAATATTCATTGCCACCGTGGAAAGCTCGTCCGAAAGTGTGGGTGATCCGGCGACAATCTGCTGGAACAACGTCAGCACATTGCGCTGCAGCGCTTCGATCTCGGAATCCTTGGGCGGAATTGTCTCCGGCACCGACACCACTTGCGCGCGCATGAACGGCGTAAGCTGCGCGAAGTCGGCCAGCCGCACGCGTTCCAAGCCCTCTGCAAAAACGAAGAGGCTCTGGTTCGGCATCTTC
>JBAVYO010000433.1:0-13600 GCA_049698855.1 Terriglobales bacterium | reverse complement strand
TCGTAATCCCACGCCGTAAAACGATCTGAGGTGCCTAATCCGGCGAGGAACATGGCCAACGCGCGCTCAAGACACTGGGCGTTGTAGCTCGCTAGCCCAAACCATACGTACACTTCCCGAATTTGCTCTTCCTCAGGATCTGACACGAGCCATACCTAACCGAACAATTCCCCAAGCTCCGCCGGTCTCTCCACGAGCACATCCGGCCTCACTTCTTCCAGCGAATGTGGAGCGAAGCCATACAGCACGCCGCAGGTCCACATCCCCGCGTTCTGGCCTGTCTGCACGTCAATTGACGAATCGCCGATCATTAGCGCTTCTTGCGGCGTCACGCTGGTTTCTTCGAGCAACGTTCGCACTCCTAGCGGGTCGGGCTTCTTGGTTGGAAAGCTGTTGCCGCCGTAGACGCGGACGAAGTAGTCTCCCATGCCCAGCGCTTCCACAATGGCTCGCGATGGGTGCACGGGCTTATTCGACAGCACCGCCATCAATCGCTGCTGGCCTGGGCGGACAGAGCCTGCCCTGAGCGACCCAGAGCTTTGCGAAGGGGAGTCGACGGGAGTGTCCGCCCCGCATGAGCCAGCCAGCGCGGCCAGGACTTCGGGAATCCCGTCGTAGACGGCCGTGTGGTCGAGCTTGTGCATACGGTAGTAGGCAAGGAAATATTCCAGCGCCTGCTTGAAGAAAGCCTCATCTGCTCCGTTGCCCAGGGCACGTTGCACGAGCGCAGGAGCACCGTCTCCCACGTAGCTGGCGATCACGTCGCCCGGCAACTCCGGCCGCCCGAAGTGCCGCAGCGTCGCGTTTATGGAATGAATCAGATCCAGGCGCGAATCGATCAGCGTGCCGTCCAAGTCAAAAACCAGCAGCCGAATGGAGTGGGGATCAAAGCGTCGAAGGAAACGAATCATGGACTTCACAGGATATAGCAGCTGCGAGCTTCGAGCTACGAGCCGCGAGCAAACCGAGCGCGGTCGAGACCGGCGACTTGTAGCACGCGGCAGCCCTGTTCCCAATACTCAGAGTTATTTACAATGAATCGGGCCCAAACTCCGTGGGGTAAAGAAAGCATCATGGCTACAACCAAAGTCGATCCCAAGCTCAACAAAGGCGAGCCGAACAACGGCGCGTCGAAGAACAAGTCCAAGGCCTACGAGGGCCTCAGCGGCCAGCAACTCATCGATGCCTATCGCATCATGTTCGCATCGCGCCGCGTAGACGACCGCGAAATCCTGCTCAAGCGGCAACAGAAGGTCTTTTTCCAGATTTCTGGGGCTGGACATGAAGCCGTTGGCGTGGCAGCCGCCTTTGCGCTCAAGCCCAGCTATGACTGGTTCTTTCCTTATTATCGCGACCGGGCTTTGCTGCTGGGATTGGGAGCGACTCCGTATGAAATGCTGCTGGGGGCTGTGGGCGCGGCTGACGACCCGAGTTCCGGCGGGCGCCAGATGCCTTCGCACTGGGCGCACAAGCGGCTGAATGTCGTCAGCCAGTCTTCCTGTACAGGCACGCAGGTGCTGCATGCGGTGGGATGCGCCGAGGCTGGGCGATACTTCACGAATCATCCGAATGCGGCGCGGAAGGCCGAAGGCGATTACCGCCAATTCAAGGACGTTCAATTCCACGGCGATGAGATCAGCTACGTTTCACTCGGCGACGGCACGACCAGCGAAGGCGAATTTTGGGAAGGGCTGAATACCGCATCGAACTCGCGCCTGCCCGTGATCTTCTGCATACAGGACAACGGATATGCGATCTCCGTTCCTGTTGAAGTGCAGACTTCGGGCGGCAATATTTCGCGCCTGGTTTCCCGCTTTCCAAACTTTCACTTCGAGGAAGTGGACGGCACGGATCCGGTTATTGCTTATGCGGCTTTTCGGCGGGCGGCGGAGCACTGCCGCGCCGGCAACGGTCCCGCGTTCGTCCATGCGCATGTCATCCGGCCTTATTCGCATTCGCTGTCGGACGATGAGCGGCTCTACCGTCCGGAAAGTGAGCGCGAAAGCGATGCCGCGCGCGATCCCGTGCCGCGCCTGCAGATGTTTCTGCTGCGCGAGGGCATTCTCGACGAAAACGGCATCAACCAACTGGAAAAGGATGTCGAAGAGCAGATTCAGGCCGATGCCGACCGCGCACTCGATGCGGCGCTGCCGCAACCCGATACCATCTACAACTTCGTCTATTCGCCCGATCTCGATCCCACCTCGGCGCAGTTCGACACGCATCCGGCGTACGCCGCGCCGCCCGAGGCTGGAGAGAACCGCCCTGCCATCTCGCAGCCCAAAACCATGGCCGACCTGATCAATGCCACGTTGCGGGACGAGATGCGGCGCGATGAGCGAATCGTCATGTTCGGCGAGGATGTTGCCGACTGCAGCCGCGAGGAGTACCTCACGCAGAAGCTGGTGAAAGGCAAAGGCGGAGTATTCAAGCTCACTGCCGGCCTACAGTGCGAATTCGGACCCGACCGCGTATTCAATTCGCCGCTGGCGGAAGCGAATATTGTGGGGCGCGCTGCCGGCATGGCTGTTCGCGGGCTTAAACCTGTGGCCGAAATACAATTCTTCGACTACATCTGGCCGGCGATGATGCAACTGCGCAGCGAGGTGGCTCTGATGCGCTGGCGCTCGAACAACGCCTTCTCCTCGCCGCTGGTTGTGCGCGTTGCCATCGGAGGCTATTTAACCGGAGGCGCAATCTACCACTCACAGTGCGGGGAAAGCACCTTCACGCACATTCCCGGGCTGCGCGTGGTCTTTCCATCGAATGCGCTCGACGCGGCTGGACTGCTTCGGACGGCGATTCGCTGCGACGATCCGGTTCTATTCCTTGAACACAAACGGCTCTACCGCGAAACGTTTGGCCGCGCACCTTATCCGGGGCCCGACTACATGGTGCCGTTCGGCAAGGCGAAGGTTGTTCGTCCTGGAACCAATCTCACAGTGATCACTTATGGCGCAGTCGTCCCGCGTGCGCTTCAGGCAGCGCAAAAGCTGGAACACGATCACCATATCAGCGTGGAACTCGTAGACCTGCGATCTCTCAACCCGTTCGATTGGGATACGATCTCCGCCTCGGTAAAGAAGACCAATCGCGCGCTGATTGCCTACGAAGATTCGCTGAGCTGGGGATATGGCGCCGAAATCGCCGCCCGCATTGCGGATCAGCTATTTCACGAACTCGATGCGCCGGTGAAGCGCGTCGCAGCGACCGATACTTTTGTCGGCTATCAGCCTTTGCTGGAAGATGCAATTCTCCCGCAGCCGGAGGATCTGTATCGGGCGATGAAGGAGTTGGCGGAGTTTTAGAGGAGCGGGCTTTAGGCTATAGGCTTTCGCAAAAGCTCGACAGCGGTTATTCGCGGGCGATCAAGCCCCCGTTCATCGCGGTGCAGCCAAATCCGCCAGCTTCTTTAGTCTGACTGTCGCGTCATTGGCGGCGTCCTGTCGTAGCCATCCCAGGTGACCCGACCCATAGATCACGAGAATCCTGTCGTTTGGGGAATCTGCCAGCTTGACGATATTGTGATAGATGCGAATATTTCTTTGATACCAGGCTGCCAGCAGGTCAGATCCTGCATAGTCGCCGGGTTCTCCGTAGGGCACGAAGGCGTAATAGAAAGCCACGTCTTTTGCCACCCTCGAATCTGAATTCATGTACTCCAACGTTTCAAGCACAGTGTGCGACTGCAGGAATTCGTCCTGCTCTTTCACCAGCGTGCCCATGGTCGCCGCGGTCGCGTCGAACTTCTCTTTCTGGCCAATGCCCTTCGCGTAATTGACCAGCCGTTGCCACGGGAAATCACCATCTTCGTCGACCGGGTAAACCGCGTGGTGGCCAAGCTCCCTGGCCAGCCGGTAGGCGATTTGATTGGTCTCGTTGCCCGTCAGCGTGTACTTCCCCGCCACGTAATCGGAATACTCTCGCTCCACCCGCTCGCTCCCCGCATCCGCTTCGATCGCGATTTTAGTTGGATGAAATTTCTTCAACACTTCGATCAGCTGCGCAATTTCCTGCTGGCGTTTCGGCGAGAGCACATCGTCGGCCTGCATGTTATAGACATCGCGCCCTGGGTTCGACATGTGATAGGTCCCAAGTACCAGAATCTCCGGGCGCGCGCCGGGTTGCGCCCAACAAGACATCGAGCCAGCCAGAATCGCCAGAATCAGATGAAGCTTCCTCATGTTTCCTCCACACTAAAATACGAGCGTTCGCCGGACGAAGTTCCCGAGGATTGGGACGAGACGTTGGTCAGTCTGATCGCTTTTGTTGCGAAATGCGGGGTTATCTTGCTGTTGTGTCTGGGAGCGGAGAGCAGCTTGCTGTTACAGTGTTTTCCTAAGAACGGCGTGAACAAGTACAACGGCGAACCTGCGAATAGCGGCTTCTGCGCGGACAAGAGTGTCCGCGCCACACTCAATCAGAATCTTGTTAGCTCTTTTTGGACCGGCTTGAACTGCTCGAACCTCGGCCGCTGAAATTGAAGCCCCAGGGACCGCCGCCGAAACAGAGCAGGGCGAAGGCAATTGTGGCGACGGCCAGCGGGAATTCGTATCCCATCGGACCCATCAGGCCGTTCTTGAAATGCACTTTCCAGATCGCAACAGCCATTTCGATCACGATGGCCAGCGAGAAGAAGCGGGTGAATAGGCCCAGCAACAAGCCGATGCCACCGACAAATTCCGTTCCGGCGGAGAGAAAGGCCATCCAGCGCGGCAGGCCGAGCGAGCCGACCATTTCCATGTGGTGATGAAATCCGCCAAACACTTTGTGGCAGCCGTGCGCGATCATGATCGCGCCCAACACCAGCCGCATGACGAATTGGGCAAAAGGCTGCGCGCGATTGAAAGAGTCGAAATTCAAAAAACTCACCTCCAAGGCGGAGTTCCGGGATGAAAACTGACTGGAATGGAACCGATTAAGGTAGCAGAAAGGCGCGCTCTGGCTTGCAGAGATGAAGGGTGGAAGAATCGAGAAAGGCACTGTTCGTGGTACATTCGCGAATTTCGTCGAAGCGGCGGGCGCGGACGCTACAGTGACAAAACCTATGCGCGGGACAGGTAGGGATGTTTCGACTTCGCCGAGGCTGGGTGTGCCGCCTCGGCTGCGCTCAACATGACAGGGCCGGACGCAACATGAATGGGTCGGCGGAACATCGACGCAGCGTGGGCGTTGTAGACTGGCTTTGCTTACTACTCCGAATGTTTACCACTCCGAATAGGGCTTGCCGTCGCTGCCGATGCGGTTCGAGGCGCTGTGCACGCCGTAAATGCCAGTATCGGTCTGATAGAGAGACAGGATCGATGGCGGGTCGTCTTCCGTCACCCAAGTATTGCGGCCGGTAATATCGTCGGGGACTTTCTCGATGTATCCGGCTTGTTTTAGGTCTTCGAGCGAGTGGGGCGGTTTCTGCTTATCCAGTGTGTACTCAAAGATCATTTGATTCAGAGTTAACAGGCTGGTGCGGAAGGAGTCTTCCTCATGGCGGCGGACGGTCTGGGTGTAGATGGGCATGGCGGCCGATAACAGAATGAGCAACACGCAGATCACGACCAGCATTTCGAGCAGTGTAAATCCGCCACTTCGCTGTTGGACCCGAGTCTTCACCGGGAATTCATCTCCATTCGGAATACGGCCTGCCGTCGCTGCTCATCTCAGTGGAGCCGCTATACGCCGAAGCTATACCCATCTGGTCGGGGTTCCAGGCCTTGTCCGGTTCCTGCTCGTTCTCGGTCTGCCAGGTGGTATTGCTGCCCGTGATATCGTCGGGGATCGCCTTCAGGTATCCGGCTTGAACCAGGTCGTCAAGCTGTTGCGGCGCGCATCTCTTGTCTTCGGAGTAACGCTGAATAACTTCGTTCAGCGTCGACAAGTTGCTCTTGAACTTCGCTTCCTTGGCTTGCTGGATGCTGCGGTTATACATGGGCAGGGCGATGGCCATGAGCACCATTATGATGCTCATCACAATAATCATCTCGATCATCGTGAATCCGCGCTGCCCGGCTTTGACTCCGAATCTCATCTACCAGTCCTTGTATTTCGTTCCGTCCAGCGCAATGCCCTGCGATTTACTGTAGACATCGAAAACGTTTTGTTCATCCCATGACTCCGAGGTGGGGTCGTCCTGCATGGAACGCATTCCCCACTCCGCTTTCCCGGTCATGGGGTCGACAGGAATCCGTCGCAGGAATCGCAGCTTTTTGCCGGAGACATCCTCGCCTTTTACCAACGTATCGAGGTCGGGCGGGTAGTTATCGCTCCCCAGTTTCGTCTTAAACGCTCCTGTCTCAGCCGCAGCTTTATACCGGTCAATGGCGTCGCGCAACATCCACAAATCGTCGTGAAGCTCTTTCTCGCGCGCTCTCTGGATCATGAACCGGGCGCTGGGCAACGCCATCGTCGACAGGATCAACAGGATGGTGGTGGCGACGATCAGCTCGATGAGCGTGAAACCGCCCTGGCGGCGCCCGGCCACGGGCGCGCTCACCGCCGTGTTATCTGGATAGTTCATAACGCACTTCCAAATCACTGAATGGTAACGGCCGCCTCAGCCCCATTCATGGGGATGGGCTGCATCGCCGGATCGCGAGCTCCTCCGCGGGTTATCACAAGCGCAGATTGGCCAGGGGACTTCGCCATCATGGTCAGCGTAACCACGGCGCCCTGCCCGGATACGGCGCCCGCCCCAGGAGGCCGGGACGCGGTAATCTGCAGCGTGCCGCTGGTTGGATCGTCGCGGAATGCCAAG
The DNA here is from genome assembly GCA_049698855.1 of Terriglobales bacterium. Taxonomy (GTDB): domain Bacteria; phylum Acidobacteriota; class Terriglobia; order Terriglobales; family Acidobacteriaceae; genus Acidiflorens. Next base: position 6,852 of record JBAVYO010000433.1, on the reverse strand, counting down.
GCTACAGTCTGCCCGTCCTGCGACAGGAATCCGCCATTCGAAACATTCAAGACTTGCAATTGGTTCGGGTCGTAACTCAATTGAACCGGCACGGAGTACACGTTTTGTCCGCCGGAAACCATCACATTGACCGTGAAGGTGGAACCCTTGGTTTGACTCAGGGTCGGAGGATCGAACATAAAGGATCCCCCGGGAGCTGCGGAAACAGCGCGCAGTCCAGCGTTTTGGCCATTGGGCGGCATCTGCGCGGATGCCCCCGGAGGCGTAGCTGGCGGTGTGCCCGCAGGCGGTTGCGCTGCCGGCGCGCTGACTGGCGCCATCCTCTGATTGCCCAGCCTCAACTCGATGGAGTTGGCTGTGCCCACGTCGAGCAGTTCGTTGCTTCGAGACGGCTCGGGTTCGCGAATAATATGCGGTACCAGAACGAACACGATTTCATCTTCCTGATTTTCCGTGTTCGTCTGCGAGAACAAATATTTCAGGATCGGAATCGAGGCCAGGCCGGGAATTCCGGAGAGCGCTTTCGTTTGCTGGTTTTCCATGATTCCGCCGAGGATGTTAACTTCCCCGTCCTTCAACCGGATATCGTGTTCCACTTTGCGCTGTCCGATCACGGGCTGGCTGATGCCGCCAATGGTGACATAGGAAGTCACGGAGGAAACGTCGAGCGACAATTTCATGCTGACTTCGCGGTCGGCGTGGATGCGCGGAGTAATGTCGATGTTCACACCGACGTCGATGTATTGAAATTGAGTGTTGGTCAAGGGGCTGATGCCGGCGCCGACGCTGCCAATACCCGACGAGAACGATCCGGTCGCAATGGGCACGCGTTCGCCGATCTTGAGAGTAGCCTTCTGGCCATCCAAGGCGCGGACTTGCGGATTTTGTATGATCCTAGACGTGCTGTCGCTTAGCAGCGCGGTCGCGGTCGCCGACGGAAGCGTCACCTGGAAATCCGTCGCAGTCAGATTGTTGAATGTATTCAGATTAAGTCCGCTCGTCGTGGGAGCGGTCGTCGTCGTCGTGCCCCCGGTGGTCGTACCCGTTGTCCCGCTGGTGGTACTGACGTTGGGTTGCAGCGCCACCGAAACGTTCGTTGGAGGGCTGATTCCGAGCTGTTTCATCTTGTCGCGGCTGACTTCCAAGATGGCGACGTCGATAACTACTTCCGGCTTGGCCTTGTCGAGATCGTCGACCAACTTTTGGGCGAGGGCCACCTGATCGGGAGTTCCGCGGACTACGATGGCTCCCTGCGAGGGCAGTTGCTGAATGCGGCTCACTTCGAGAATGGTGCGCATCGCGTTTACGACATCCTGCAATTCGGTCGGCTGCGAAAGATTGGAAAGATAAAAAGTTTTGAGAACGTTTTGTTCCAGCTCTTTCCGCTTTGCGGGATTGTCTTGCGCGACAAAAATTGTGTTCGGCGTCACCGGCCGCCAGAACGTCTTCGTCTGAAATGAAATGATGGAGAGCGCTTCCTCGAGCGAGACGCCGTTCAACTCGATGCGAACCTGGCGCGCCGTGTAGTCCGGATCGAAGAGCACGTTGACACCGGCCAATTTGCCGACGGTCTCGTAAATGACATTGCTCTTTTCCGTCATCTTCAGCGTGATGGGCGCGCTGGAGATGGGAGCGAGTTGCACAGGGCCTTGCGCCTTCGAGAGCAGCTTGCGCAATTCCGAGGTGGCCCCCGCGGAAGCCTGTGGCTGCGCGTCCGGCCCCTCCTGGATCATCTGCAGCGTGCGCCGCAACTCCTGCTGGGCGATGAAGGACGAGGGGTCAATGGACAGCGCCTTCTCGAACTCGGATTTGGCCTCGTCGAGCTTGTTGGCATCCAATGCGATCTGCCCACGGTGCACGTGAGAGGCGGCGGCCAAAAACCGGTTGCGCTCGTAGGCCGTCCGGTACCGCAGATCTTTCGGTTGCAAATCGTAGGCTTTTTTGAAGTATTCGTAGGCCTTCTCGTAGTCCTGCCGGGCTTGGGCGTCGGTACCCCGGTCATACAGCTTCTTGGCAGACTCAGCGGCAACTCCAGGAAGTCTCAGGCATAAAAGAAGGAGAACGAAAATAGTCGGACGCATCAACCGTTTCATTCGACAGCCCTCGGGCACATTTCTCTCTCCGGCAGCACCGGCAAATCACTTAAAATACGGCAAAACCGCAGGCTTGGAGGAGCACAAAGCGGTCATAAGCAACACAAAACTAGCGGAAAATTGGATTATAGCATCGCTCGACTTCCCGTCCCAACTGATTGCTGGGCAGACGTTTACACTCATTAGTACCTGTCCAGATGGTGCCAGCTTATGGCTAGCGACCCTCGACGCAGAAAGCGATCGGGCAAGTTCGAAACCGCCTTGAGAGACCTGCTGCCGTCCATGTGCTAACTTCTTCTTATTACAGATGGCTAAGCAAAGTACCCATCAGACACAGGCTAACCGCGAGAAGAATCCTCGCCGACAACCTACCGCCGCGGGACAGAGAGATGCTGCCGTTAACAGGAACGCAGCTCATAACTATTTCTTGCTCGAAAAAATCGAGGCCGGAATCGTCCTGACCGGTACCGAGGTCAAATCCGTGCGCACCGGCAAGGCCAATCTCAAGGATGCGTATGGCTTGGTGAAGGACGGGGAGCTGTGGCTGCTCAACTGCCACATTAGCCCCTACGATCATGGTGGCTATGTCAACCACGCCGCGGAGCGGACCCGGAAACTGCTGGCGCATCGCGAAGAGATTCACAAGCTGTTCGTAAAAACGCAGCAGCGCGGGCTCACGCTGATTCCGACACGGCTGTACTTCAAAGATGGCAGAGTTAAAGTTGAACTTGCACTGGCTCGCGGCAAACAGCAGTGGGACAAGCGCGAGACAGAGCGTCGCCGAACGGCGGATAAAGAGGCGCGCGAGGCAGTAGCGAGGGGTCGAAAGGGCGCGTGAGGTGGAATGAGCTGCGCAGGTAACACTCCTGGTTCTTGACCGCCGGATTGCGGTCGCCAGTTGCGATCCCACCGCTCACTGTGGATACTGAACAATTCCAACTAAGTTGAAACTATGAACACGAATCTTTCATCCTCAGCTCCTTCGCAGGTCGAAACCGATTGCCTGGTCGTGGTGGTTCTCGATCAAACGGAAAAAGATCAATCAGAAAAAGACCGCAACCAAAAAGACCAGGGCAAGAAAGACAAGCCTGCGCCGTCTGCGGCCACATCCGATGCCGCTGTCCAGGCTGCCGCGAAAGAGGTCATGGACTGCGGCGAAGTCACGGGCAAGACTTTCGAGACCACGCTGCTGCATCGGCCAGCGGGATTGAAAGCGAAACGACTGCTGCTGCTGGGCGGCGGCAAGACGAAAAGTTTTTCGGCGTCCGATTTGCGCAAGCTTGCGGGCGCGGCCGTACGCTCGCTCAAGGCAAAAAGCATCCGCAACTTCGCGTTCGTGGTGCCGGATAGTTCGATTGCAGCGCCGGACACAGTTCGCGCCATCGTCGAAGGCGCACTCATCGGCAGTTTTGAACCGGGCTATTACAAGAGCGATCGCAAGGACGATGAGAAGATTGACGACGTCACCATCGTCAGCCAGGGCGATGCCAAAGCGTTGCAAACTGCTATCGACATAGGACGCATCGTCGCCGAATCGCAGAACTTCACGCGCGACCTGGTGAACGAACCGTCCAACCTCATGACGCCGAGCTTGCTCGCCGAGCGCGCAAAGAAAATGGCCAGCGAAGTCGGCCTGGCATGTGAAACTTACAGTACCGATAAGATTAAGGAACTCAAGATGGGCGCGTTCTGGGGCGTAGCACAAGGGTCGGATGAGCCGCCCGCGCTGATTGTGCTGCGCTACGAGCCTGCGGGAGCCGTGAAGGACGTGCATCTCGGCCTGGTGGGAAAAGGCATCACGTTCGATACCGGCGGCATATCGATCAAACCCGCCGACGGCATGGAGAAAATGAAGTACGACATGGCCGGCGGCGCGACCATGATCGGCGCGATGCGCGCCATCGCGCTGCTGAAGCCGAAGGTGAAGGTCACGGCGGTCGTTCTTGCCACGGAAAACATGCCATCCGGCAAAGCACAAAAGCCGGGTGATGTGCAGATTGCCATGTCGGGGAAATCGATTGAGATCATTAACACCGACGCGGAGGGACGGCTGGTACTCGCCGATGGCCTGGCATACGCGCGCCAGCTTGGTTGCACACATTTGGTCGACGCCGCCACGCTGACGGGCGCGGTTGTGGTCGCGCTCGGCTATGTGAATGCCGGGATCTTTGCCAGCGACGATGAGATGTACGAGCGCTTCGAGAAGGCATTGAACCAAGCGGGAGAAAAGATGTGGCGCTTGCCCCTTGACGATGAATACAAGGAACTGATCAAGTCTGGCATCGCAGATATGGCCAACGCGGGCTCCCGGTGGGGCGGCGCGATCTTTGCGGCAATGTTCCTGAAGGAATTCGCGGAAGACACGCCGTGGATCCATCTCGACATTGCCGGAACGGCCTGGATGGAAGAGCAGAAGCCTTGGATCGCGAAGGGACCGTCGGGAATTGCGCTGCGGAGTCTGGTGGAATTCGTCAAAGGATGGAGCGTGTAGCGACCGGCGGAGCAGGCAGTGATCAACCGCGGAAAATTTGTCTGGGAATCGCTGCTTGCAATACTTCTTATTCTGGCCGGTACCGAATTCGTCCTCCGTGGCCCGGTGCGCTTCGCCCACGCCGCCAGTTTCAATGATTTCATCTCTCCGTACATCCAGACTCGAGCCTGGATGCACGGGAGTGATCCTTACAGTCCCCGGAATCTGGTAAGCCTGTGGCCGTCCGGCGCTGAGCGCTTCGAGTTTCTTTCCCGCGACCTCGCTGACGGTTCGCTGGTGATGAAGCGCGGAATTCCGACCGCCTACCCGCTGACTACTTTTGCCCTGATCGCCCCGGTCGCAGCTTTACCTTGGCACATCGCTCACCCATTGTGGCTCGTGATCACGGTCGTCTCATTCGGCGTGACGGTTATCTCACTTCTCTACGTCGCCAAGATTCTTCCACGAATGCAGCCGTCGCTTGCTTTCCTGGCAATCGCGCTGGCGCTCGCTCCCTTTCATACAGCGCTCGCGGCTGGCAGCATTGTCAGCGTGGCTGTCGCCATGAGCGCTGCCGCGGTTTGGTCAGCGAGTCGCCGCCATGATTTGCTGGCAGGAATCCTGCTCGCCATCGCCGTGGGGCTGAAACCTCAGATTGGCCTTCCATTCTGCTTCTACTATCTTGTCCGCAGGCGCTGGCGCATTCCAGCCCTTGCCGCAGGACTGGTCGCCCTGATTTTCGTCTTGGCGGTTGTGCGCTGCGCAACCGGCGGCACACCCTGGATCGAAAACTATCTTTACGACAACCGAATGTTGTTCGCAACGGGGAGCCTGGGCGATTTCACCGAAGCCAATCCAATTCGCTTCGGCTTAATCAATTTCCAAGTAGCCGCATATACCGTGTTGCACAATCGTGCCTTCGCCAACCTCTTCGCGATTGTCGCGGCGGCAGCCGCCGGTATCGTGTGGCTATCTCTAATTGTGAAGCGCGAGCGAAATCACGTGGACAGCGAACTGCTGGCATTGAGCGCACTCACCGTGCTCAGCCTCATCCCCATCTATCATCGTTTCTATGATGCGTCGTTGCTGATCTTTCCTCTGGCCTGGGGCTTAACGGCGCTCAACGGTCCTCTTCGCGCGCTGGCGAGGTCGGTTCTCGCCGTGATCGTCCTCGTGTTTCTAGTTCCAGGAGGAGTCGCGCTTCAACAATTACAGCAGGCTGGTCATTTCGCGGTGCTTAGGGATTACTGGTGGTGGAACACTCTTGTGCTACCGCATGAAAGCTGGAGCATTCTCATCCTAGCCGCACTTCTCCTTGCGGCCATGCAAACCGGCGTCGCTGCGAAGGTGCCTGACGATCGCGCCGGGCATCTATCATAGAGGTTCAGCTTAGAGAAGCCCCAGAACCACAAAATGGATCTTGCTGCCAAAATCCGCACTATTCCCACTTCTCCCGGCGTGTACCTCTACAAGAATGCCGAGGGCGAGGTCATCTACGTTGGGAAGGCGAAGAACCTGCGCTCGCGGGTCTCGTCTTATTTTCATGAAGGGCGCTGGGAAGACGCGAAGACGGGCACGCTTGTGCGCGAGGCTGTCGACGTCGACTACATCGTCGTCGCCAACAACAAGGAAGCCCTCGCTCTTGAAAACCATCTCATCAAGCAGAAGAAGCCGCGCTTCAACATTCTGCTGCGCGATGACAAAACCTATCCTTATGTGAAGCTGACGCTCGGCGAACGCTTTCCGCGCGTTTACGTCACGCGCCGCCTGCGCAAGGACGGCAGCGTTTATTACGGTCCGTACTTCCCTGCCAACCTTGCCTATCGCATCGTCGATCTGATTCATCGTCATTTCTGCATTCCATCCTGCAACGTGGATCTGACGCGCTTCCATGCCCGCCCATGTCTGCAGTACTACATCAAGCGCTGCCTTGGCCCGTGCGTAAAGGACCTGACTACGCCGGAGATTTACGCGGAAGCGGTGCGCGACGTGAAGCTGTTCCTTGAAGGCCGTCAGACCGACCTTATGAAGTCGCTGCGCGAGCGCATGGCAGAAGCCGCCAATGCGCAGGAGTTCGAGCGCGCCGCCAAGTATCGAGACCTGATTTCAACAGTCGATCAGCTGCAGGAAAAACAGCGCATCGCGGCCGCTGAAGGCGATGACGCCGATGTGTTTGGATATCACTACGAAAATCAGATGCTGGCAGTGAATCTCTTTCACATGCGCGGAGGGCGCGTGCTGGACCGGCGGGAATTTTTCTGGGAGGACTTGCCAGAGTTCGAGTTAACC
>JBAVYO010000432.1:0-6335 GCA_049698855.1 Terriglobales bacterium | reverse complement strand
ACACCAACGACAGAACCGGTAAATACCTCAGTACTTTCCGTGACATCGTCATTCTCCTCAAATTTAGGGTCTTGTTGCCTTGCCATCGTGCTTCCCCGGGCGAACCTTCCCCGGCGTATTAGTGAAGCAAACTCTCCAGAACAGTGGATCCGGCGAGAACTTCCACCCGTCGAACCGCATCATTGTCACTTTCTTTGCAACTTTTTCTTGCAATTACAAATCTCCAGCGTTCTCCGAAATCCCGTCCTCTCGCTCTGCGGACCAAAATCGGGCGTCGCCGCCTGCGCAGTGGGGCAACTTCCTCACCCCACTGCGTGCTATGTCCCCAGCCAGGAGAGACCCTGGGAACAACTCCATGTCCGCGTTCCATGGGCGCGGACGTAAACAGGAAAAAATGCGCGCAACTGTACACACGGCATAAGTCTTTTCATATTCGGCAGTTCCGGCCGACAAAAGGAAAGGCTCACTTTTGCCCTCCCGGTTGCGGTGCTGATTTACCCGCGCCTGCGGATGATTTAGGGAAGGGTTTTTGCGCTGCTAGCGGCGTATTCTTGGGTACACCTGCACTGTCGGGTCCTTTTGCTGTTGCAGAATGCAACGGCTTGGGCTGCGACGTTTTTGCTGCTGTCGGCCGTTTCTTCTCATTGAGGCGAGCGGTCGATGAAGCTGGCACGACGGCTCGCTTGGTGGGAACAATGCCTTCTTGCTCTAACGTGTCAATGTGTTTCGGTACGGTGCCAGCGGAAACGGCAATTGCACCCAGCAGCAAAAGGACATTGCACCTCGTGGCCACCCATTTCAAGTTCAATGCAGACCTCCCGTCAAGAATTCCTTCTGCGCCATGCGCTGTTGCGATAGGGGCCAAGCTACCGTTGTGTCGAACTGGCACTTGCATCTCTCCACTTGTATAAATGTGAAATTCGGGCCTCAATAGCTCACACGAGTTAAAAAAAATCCGCAAAACCTGCAAATGACCTTTGGGAGCACATAATGCGCAAGCTCTTGCACTGCAAAGAGAAATTTGGCGGCTCCTATTTGGGTCGTACACTTCTATTGGGTGCTACAATCGAAACGGTTGGTCTCGTAGGGCTACCGCAGGAACCGGCTCAGACACTTGCTGATGGGCTCGTAGTGTGGCTATGCATTCGTCGGGTGCGGGCGAAATTACGGATCTGCTACGAGCTTGGAACGGCGGGGATCCCCAAGCGCTTGATAAGCTGATCCCCCTTGTCTATCAGAAGTTGTATGCCGCTGCTCAGCGGTACATGGCTCAGCAGTATCCCGGTCACATTCTCCAAAACAGCGCTCTGGTCAACGAGACCTACCTGCAGCTAGTCAAATTGGGCAAAGTTGACTGGCAGGATCGCAATCATTTCTATGCGGTCTGCTCCCAAATGATGCGATACGTCCTGACCACGTATACCCGTTCTCGGCTTTCCGCAAAGCGGGGGGGAACGATCCACCATGTACGGGTGGATGACAACATTACGACCACCGGAGCAGACTGGCATTCCGTCCTACTGACACTCGACGACGCACTGAACGATTTAGCTGCTTTTGATGAAAGGCTGCTTCGAATTGTTGAATTGCGGGCTTTAGTTGGCTTGAGCGTACCTGAAATAGCCGAAGCACTAAACATCTCTGAAAGCACAGTCAAGAGAGAGTGGCAAATCGCAAAACTTTGGCTGCTTCGGGAATTGTCCAGAGGCAACGCAAATGGAGCCTGAACGTTGGCAGCAGATCAAGGAAGTGCTGATCGGCCTTTCTCAGCGTGAAGAAAGCGACCGACACGTCTTTCTGGAGCAAGCCTGTGCCGGGGATGAGAACCTGCGGGATGAAGTTGAGTCCCTGTTGGCGTACGAAAAAGAATCTGAAGATCTCATTGAATTGCCGCCTCGGAGGATGGTAGCGGATCTGCTAACCCAATATGAAAGCGATTCGGGTCCCGTCGTCAAACCTGACTCTTCCGATGAAGTAATGATCGGCAAGACGGTGGCCCGTTACCGGATTCTTGAACAATTGGGCGCAGGCGGCATGGGCACGGTCTACAAGGCAGAAGATACAGAGCTGGGCCGCTTTGTAGCGCTTAAGTTTCTCTCCGGATCCGCGATTGAATCGAATCCGACCAATCTGAGCCCCGACAAGTCTCGGTATAGCACCCAAGCGATCGAGCGCTTTCGGCGGGAGGCGCGCGCAGCCTCCGCTCTCGATCACCCGAACATCTGCATCGTGCACGATGTGGATCAGCACGAAGGTGTGCCATTCATCGTCATGCAGTTTTTATCGGGCCAGAACCTAAAGCAGGAGATTGACGGCAAAGCGCTACCGACGGATCGGATTTTGGACCTCGCCATTCAGATTGCCAACGCACTCGATGCCGCGCACAAAGCCGGAATTGTTCATCGTGACATCAAGTCCGCAAACATTCTTGTGACTGAACTTGGTGAGGCCAAGGTTCTCGATTTTGGTCTCGCCAAACTCGGTGCGTTGCCGTTAACTGCATGCGAGACCGTGGAATCGCTGCGGAAAGTGCCGACGCAGGTTTCTGGCGACACGATGTCTCGTCCAGGTACAGCGTTGGGCACGGTCGCCTACATGTCTCCCGAACAGGTTCGCGGCGAACAAGTCGATGCGCGTTCCGACTTGTTTTCGCTGGGAGTTATTCTCTACGAGATGGCCACTGGCAAAGTACCGTTTACGGGCGAAACCGTGTCTGCGGTCTTCGAGAACATTCTCCACGGGAACTCGATGTCGCCATCGGTCCTGAATCCAGCTGTACCCAGAGAGCTGGATCGGATCGTTCGCAAGGCGATGGAGAAATCGGTTGAGCTGCGCTACCAGTCAGCGGGTGAACTGCGCGATGACTTGAAACGCCTGCAAACGGATTCAGCTGAGCACGCGATCCACTCCTCCACGATTCGCAACCGTTGGCCGCTGACACTCGCAGTGGCGACAGTTCTACTCGTGGCCGCGTTGCTAGTAGGTTATTTGCATTTTCGCGCACAGCCAGGAGCCGCCCTCACGGAGCGAGACACGCTGGTATTAGCCGACTTCAACAACACGACCGGCGAGACCATCTTCGATGAGACTCTCAAGCAGGCGCTTCGGGCCCAACTCGAGCAATCGCCGTTCCTCAACGTGCTGTCCGATCATAAGACGAGACAAGAGCTTAGTTACATGGGGCGCCCGCTCGATACAAGGCTTTCGGCCGATGTAGCACGGGAAGTGTGTTTGCGAAGTGGAAGCAAAGCTTTCGTGGACGGAGCGATTTCTGGTCTAGGCAAACAGTATGTGGTTTTGCTGCACGCGGTGAACTGCCAGACAGGGGAAGTAGTCGGCACCTCCGAGGAGGAAGCCGAGAGCCGCGAAAAAGTATTGCGGGTTTTGGGTGACGCTGCGACGAAGCTCCGGGCACGTTTGGGCGAGTCTTTGGCGACCATCCAGAAATACGACACTCCGGTCGAAGCCACGACTGCCTCGCTCGACGCTCTTAAATCTTATAGTTTGGGTGTCGCGGCCAGAGACGTGCAGGGCGAACACGAGACAATCCCTCTCTTCAAACGGGCAATCGAGCTTGATCCCAATTTCGCCATGGCGTATGCCAAACTGGGCAACACATATATAAATTTCAATGAGCCCACCCGAGGCGCCGCTGCCATAAGCAAGGCGTACGAATTGCGGGAACGGGTCAGCGAACCGGAGAAGCTCTACCCTCAGTGATCACTTCAAAAGCGGCCAACGGTTATCACTTCAAAACCGGCCAACGGGATTGGCCGTTCGGGACTGAGAATGTTCTACCCTGCCGCCTCCTGTGGTGGCAAGTCGGTTTTGGTGCGCCAGCTTCGCGGGCCGCATTTGAGCACATGACCGTGGTGCAGTAAGCGGTCGAGCATGGCGCTCACGGCGGCCGCGTCTCCCAGCAGTTTGCCCCAGTCTTCCACCGGCCGGTTCGAGGTTAGCATCGTGCTGGCGCGTTCGTAGCGGCGCATGATGATTTCCAGCAATTCTTCGGCGGCGGTGAGCGGCAGCTTGCGCATCCCCAGATCGTCGAGGATCAACAGGGGCACGGTCACCAAGAAGTCCATGTGCTCTTTGCGAGTGCCATCGAGCGTGGCTTCGGCGAGATCATCGAGCAAGGCGTGGGTCTCGCGATAGAGAACGCGGTAGCCCTGTTGGATGGCAGCTTGGCCGATGGCTTGGGCCAAGTGGCTTTTGCCGGTACCGGGTGGGCCGAGAAACAGGGCGTCTTCGTGGCGGGCGATGAACGCGCCAGCGGCCAGATCGAAGACCAGGCCGCGATTCATCTTCTTGTTGAAAGCGAAGTCGAAGTTGTCGAGGGTCTTCTGCGAGTCGCGGAACTGGGCCTGCTTTTTCCGCCGCTCCAGCAGGCGTTCTCCACGCAAGGCGAGTTCATCGGAGACCAGGCACGACAGCAGGTCGATGGGGGCAAGCGGTTCGGCTTGGGCCTGGCGCAGACGGGTTTCCAGCACGGCGGCCATTCCTCCTAGGCGAAGTTGTTTGAGCGCACGATCGAGTTCGATCAGATTCATTCTTCTATCTCCTTGGTTTTGTAGTTGATGAAGTCGCGATATTGCACCAGCTCACGGATCAGAGGATCGACTTGCTGCAAGCTGAGTGGAGCCTGCGGGCAGCGTTCCAGATAGCGGCGGACGAAGCGGTATTCCTGCACTCCCATGTCGAGCGCAGCGGCGCAGGCTTCATCGACCGCCGCGCTGCCGTACTTCTTTGCCAAAGAGAGAACGCCCAGAATGCGGCGCACTCCGACTTCGCCTTGCTGACGATGGATGGCCTCGCAGAGCGTGCCGATATGCGATCCGGCGCGACTGGCTCGCCACAGCAGTTGCGAGGTGCGCAGCGGTGTTCGCTTGGGGTGGTCCTCTTCTTTAATGCGATACCAGCCGCGCTTCTGGCGCACGTGTTCGCGCAGCAGTTGCCCGGTCTTGGGATCGAGCAGGCGAACGTACAGCTCATTCCATTGCACGCGCAGTACGCGCCCGATCCAACCCGGCGGTGCGCCATAGTAAGCGGCTTCGACTTCGACGCAGCCATCCAGATGCACGATGCGCTCGCCGTACTGGTAATAGCGGAACGGTTCGAGCGGCAGCGGCAACAACGTGGGCTTCTCTTCCGCAAACATGGCGGCGACCTGCCGTTTGGTGGTGCCGTGGATGCGCGTGTCGGCCCAGCGCTGTTCCCAGCGATCGAGGTAAGCTTGGGCTTCTTCCAGAGTCTCGAAGCGCAAACCTTTCAGCGGTGTCTTCTGCGCGTGACCGACGCCGGATTCGACCTTGCCTTTGCGGTCAGGATCTTGAATGCGGCACGGCATAGCCACCGCGCCGTAGTGCGCCAGCACGTCGCGGTAAAGAGGATTGAGCGTGGGATCGTAAATGTCGGGGACGAGCACACCCTCGCGCAGATTGTCGAGCACGACGATGCGGGTAGCGCCGCCCAACCGGCGAAAGGCGCGTTCGTGCAGTTCGGCCCAGATGCGCGAACTGGAGCGGAACGTCAGCAGACGAACCGACTTGCGGCTGCAGCCCAGCGTCATCACGAACAGCCGGGTGCGCCGGTACTTGTGGCTCTCGGGATCCCGCACCATCGGTCCGGTGCCGTAATCGACTTGCGCCTCCTGGCCAGCCGCGGTGATGATCACGACGCGAGCTTCGGGCGTTTGCGTTCCGCGCCGCTTGCGCACGAAGCGCTGCACACTTTGATAGCTGCTGGCGAAGCCGTACTCGGAGACCAGATCCTGCCAGATGGCCATGGCATTCCGTCCGCGGCTGATCCCTAAGTCGATGGCTTCCCGGTATGGCTCGCAGGCGCTGGGGCCGGAGACCACGGCAGAGTCGGTGATCACCTCGTTCTCGTTGGCCGGTTTTGAAGTTGCTTTTGCCTTTCCCTTCGTAGAAAGGTTTTCGGGGTTGGGGTTGTCGTTGGGGTTGGGGTTGGGGTTGGGGCTGCAGGCATCGGGAATCACCGGAATGGCCGGTTTCGCCGCGCCAAAGTCGGTGATCACTTCGTTGGCCGGTTTTGGTTCGCACCGCCCCCAACCACTGGGCAGACGCACTGCAATCCCCGCCGCTTTCAGATATGCGCTGGCGGTTTCGCGACGGACATGGGTCGCTTGCTGGATGCGCCGCAGCGACCAGCCCAGCCGTCCCAGAGCTAAGACTTGTTGTTTCTTCTCTTCGTTCAAGACATTGGCCATGCCCACGGAGCCTACAAGCCTCCGCGGGAATCCATGTCCCGGACGCTACTCTCGTTGGCCGGTTTTCAGGTGATAATCACTGGCCGCTTTTGGGTGATCGCTGAGG
>JBAVYO010000431.1:0-11100 GCA_049698855.1 Terriglobales bacterium | reverse complement strand
ATCGCCAAAGTCTTGATTCCAATAGACCCGGGGGAGGGGGGTGGGTACTGACAAACGGAATAACTAAGAGACGCGGGGGGAGCCCCTTCGGCTGCACTCAGGACAGCTCCGCGCCACACAAACTTGTCCGACACGACGCACTCTTACTGCACGTCGGAAACTTTGCCGTTTATAAACGTCACCTTCAGATCCTTGTAAACCCAAATCTGTTTGCTGCCCAGGTTGACGATCTTGTCGGGCTGGCCGAGCGCAGCTTTCACCTGATCGGGAGTTTGGCCCTTCTCAATCTGCTGCGGTTCCGCAGGAGGCGCTTGGTCTTGTTGTTGCGCTTGTCCCTGTCCTTGGTCTTGGCCTTGTCCTTGTCCTCCGCCTTGGTCGCCACCTTGCTGGTTATTGCCGCCCTGATCGCCGCCCTTTTGATCGTCAGTGCTGATCGTAAGCAGCTGGCCGATGGTATCTTCCACCTGGCCCGCGCTCGTGTTGGCCAGAGTGCCTGCGGCGAATGGAAAAATTACCGTCGCTTTGTTGTAAGTTGGAGGATCGGTCTTGTTACAGGTGTCGCAAGCTACGATATGCAACGATACCGTATCTTTCGCCGCGTTAACTTCGATCTTTTCGACATACACCTTGTCGCCATTCTTGAAGAACTTAGTCGCCGTCTCGTCATTCACCGCGTCTGGCGTGCTGGGACATTTATGGAGAAGTCCGCACCCTGCCTTCAGAAAGCTGTTGTTCTTAATTCCGGTTGCGTCGGAAGCATGAACAGTTCCGTCTTTAAAGGTGGCCGTGCGCGTGGCCATATTCTTGTAAGGCACGCCCACAATTCCACCTTTTTGAATGGCGAGCAGCGTGCCCTCCTGAACGACGGCCCAGCCGCTCGAGTCCTGTCCCATCTTCGCCAGCTTGTATTGGGCAATCAGCTGCTCCTGCAACGTAGGAGCCTGAGCACTGGCCAGAGAAATGGGGGCGATGATAACCGCTGAGAATAAAAGTGCTGAAATCAGTGCGTGGAATTTCTGCCGCATGGAAAATCCTCCAGTTCAACTTTTTCCAGGGTGGAACTTCTCGGCGCGCGCCGAACAAAGGAGCGCAAACAAACAAGGTCTTTCATCCGTTTAATTGGAAAATGGGAGCGCCGCTCCCGACGCTCCCAAGACAACCACACTTCACGATCGGGCAAGAAACGAACAGCTGTCCGTTCCAAGCGCACGTTTATGGCTGTCCGCCACCTGACGATCCAGCCTCCTGCTTGACCTGAGCTTCCGTCTGATCGGCTGACTGCTCCTGGTCCTGCAGAACCTTGCCTGCGCTGGTGTCCGGCGGAGGCGGAGGCACATCCGAAGGCTTTGTGCTCGGATCGGGCGACTTCGGCATACCGCCTGTACCCTGCTTCTTCGCCATTTCGCCCAAACCGTTGTTGAGCTGCTCGGCAAAGTGGTTTTGCATCTCCTGCAGGTCGTCGACTTTAACGGCTACAGTTTGGCCAGCGCCGCACTCACCGTTTTTGCTGGCAGAGACGCTGGCATTCACCATGTTGTCTCCGTCGGGAGTGTCGGTAAGGCGCGTGATTACGTCACCCTGCGACAATCCGCATTCCTGTCCGTTGGCCACGAGCGAGAGATCGCTGTCCACGACGAAGGTGCGCCGAGCCGGATCGAGCGCCGGAGGAACTTCGCCATTGGAGTTCGTCGGTGGTGGCGCTCCGCCGCCGCCGCCCTGGCTGACTTGCGCCTGCTGCTCGGCCAGCTGAGCTTTGACCTCGTCGGCAATCGCCTGCTTCACTTCGGGAGTCAGCGCGACCTGAGTCGGTGCGGCTGGAGGAGGATCTCCACCACCACCATCTCCGGCGACTGCGTCGGCAACAGCGTCCTGCCGAGCCGCATACGCGGCTTGCAAGTTCGCAGCAATCAGATAGTCGGTCAACCAGAATGCCGGACCGGCATAGACAGGATAAGGATTCCACCAGCCGCCATAGAATCCCCACCACGGCGATCCGCCCCAGCCCCAGGCTCCAAGACCCCAGGCAATCGGGGAAGCCCATGGGTTGTAGGCCCACCCGTAGAAGCCAGCGCCGTACCAGGCACCAGGATAGTAGCCGTAGTAGTTGGCTCCATGCCAGTAATAGCCGCGATAGACGCCCGAGTAGTAGTGTCCGCCGCGGTAGTAAGTGCGCGAGTAATAGGAATGGCCGCCGCGTGTGACATAAGCGCGCTGCACGTAGCCGCCATGACGCCCGGTGTTCACCACCCGCGCTCCGTTGTGCGTGCCCACAACCGTGCGGCCGCCGTGGACACCATGCTCGATGTGCATGCCGTTGCGGTCGACCGAGCGAATCGATCCATTCTTCCGGACGGTCGCGCTGCCGCCGCCCTTAAGAGAAACGTTCCTGGCTCCCGCCGGCTGATGAGATCCAGCTCCGCCTCTATTACCAGCGGCTTGACCACCTCGATTGCCGCCCGCTTCCCGGTTGCCGCCCGTTTGTCCGGCTCGGTTGCCACCGGTTTGCCCGGCCCGATTACCGCCCGTTTGTCCAGTTCGGTTGCCGCCAGTTTGCCCGGTTCGATTGCCGCCCGTTTGGCCAGCTCGATTGCCGCCGGTTTGCCCGGCTCGGTTTGTACCGGCCTGCCCAGTTCGACTGGCGCCGGCTTGTCCCGTCCGGCTGTTCCCTTGTCCACCCGGTCCGCGAGTCGCTGCTCCTGCTCCACCGGGCCCATGACTCTGCGCACCGGCGTGTTGAGCGGAAGCGCCGCCGTGCGCTGCTGGAGCACTATGCTGTGCCGGAGCGCTGTGCGCTGGCGCGGCCGGTTTGCTCGGTGCGCTTGGCTTGTTATTGCCAGCCGCCGCGAAAATCGTGGCCGCTAACACAAACACTATCGTGGACAGAATCGCCAGCATCTTCATTCGTTTGCCGCTCGAATTCATGAGTCACTCCTCAGAGATAGACAGCGTTCACATCAACCCGGGAACGATTGCGGATCAGCCGCCATTTCCCGCAGTCCCGAATACCAGTTGTTTGACAGGGCTTCGCAGTCATGCCGATTGGGGGAGGGCTAGCATGGGCTTCGAAGTATCGCCAATTTCACACCCGTTTGCAGCCGGTGTCAAGTAAGCGACAAGAGAAACGTCATTTGGCCGACACTACCGGCGCAGCAATGGACGTGTCAAGCAGGTAGGTCCTCCCGAGCCATTCATGCAAAGTTCCTCCCCCGAAAACGTGGAGACCTCGAAGCCGGCTTGGCGCAGCCGGTCGTTGGTTCGGGCATTTTGTTCCAACGCAATCAGCCGTTGGCCACCAAGCGAGAGAACGTTGCAGGCGAGCGAATCGCGTTCGTCCGGCTCAATTTCAAGCAGGCGAAATCCGTGGGTGTGAAAGAGTTCGACGGTTTCCACGGCGAGCCACGGCAGATCGACCAGAATGGTTCGCTCATTCAGTATGCTCATAAGCGACATAAGGTGGAGGCATGCGGCGGGGCCCGGCCCATGCGGAAGCGGGGCCGACAGCACTTCGATCCCATGGGGAGCCAGAAGTGCCCGCATCTGTTCTATGCCGGCGCGGTTCGTCCTGTAGCCGTGGCCGATCAGCAGAGTGTGCGAATCGAGCCAGACCATGTCCCCGGCTTCCGAGGAACCCGGCGGCGCGATTTCTCCCAGAACGTGCATGCCGAGTTCCTGAACGAGGGTCGAGTGAGCGTGGGCCTCCGCGACGCGATTGGCTTTGCCCGTGTGCATAAGGATCAGCCCATGCTCGATGGGAAGCGAAGCGTCGTGGGTGTAAACAGCATCGAGTGTGAGCGCCGCGGAGGGCGGCAGGTAAACGATCTCCGCTCCTGCCTGGGTAAGCAAACGGCACAAGGCATCGTGCTCGGATTGCGCCGCGGCGAAGTTGGGCGGGTGGTGAAATCCGAGATCGCGCCAGTCGGCGGCTTTTTCGTCACAATCCCAGCCTGCATTGCGCGGAGGACACACTAGCACGCGCAATAAATCGCCGCTCATGGAGTGGATGGACATGTTTGGTGCAAGCCAAGTAAAAAAATTTAAGGACATATGATGTTGTGAATTGAAACAGCCTAGCTCGGTCGATGATCGATGGGTAATCCAGCTTGTTGCTTGCGGAAACACCCTTCTCTGATGTTACATATCAGCGGTAAATTAGTCCCGCACCCGTGTGCTCAAACTATTGTTAAAAAACGCGTCATACGATTTCCCGCTCCATGATGAGGCGGAAAACCACAGGAGTCTTATGAGGACCTCGCTGCGTCTGCTTTGCGTCGTCGCTATCTGCCTGCCGGCTATTCGATTGGGATTCGCTCAGGGTGTGGCCACCGGCGATCTACGTGTCATCGTCAAAGACCCGAAGGGCAGCGTGGTGACCAACGCCACGGTCACCGTGAGCAACGCCACCAAAGGCTTGGAACGCGCAGGCAGCGGCGATGGATTGGGCGGATACAACGTGCGGCAACTGCCTCCGGGATCGTATACGGTCACGGTGGACGCGGCGGGTTTCGCGAAAGCACAAAGCACCGATGTTGCGATCACGGTCGGCGGGATTGTCGAGTTGCCGATCGCTCTTACAGTGGCAGCGGGCAAGGAAGTGGTGGAGGTCACCTCGCAGGCGGAGCTGGTTGAAACTTCGCGCAGTTCCACTACCGACACGATCGGCGAGCGGCGCATCGATAACTTGCCGATTAACGGGCGGAACTATATCAACTTCACCCTGACCGATTCGCAGGTGCAGCGCGACAACGCGCCCAACCTCGGCGCCGCGCCAACCTCGGGGCTGAACATGAGCGGCCAGAGCGGTCGCTCGAATCTGGTGAACGTGGACGGCGCCGATGCGACCGACAATTCCACCAACGGCGTTCGTTCGACGGTTTCTCAGGAAGACGTGCAGGAATTCCAGATCATCACCAACAACTATGCGGCGGAGTACGGACGGGCTTCCGGTGGCGTCGTGAACATCATTACTCGATCGGGGTCGAACGACTTTCATGGCGATGTGTTCGGCTATTTGCGCAACCGCAACTTTCAGGCGGTCAACCCCTTCAGCACGGCGTCGAACCCGGACTACACGCGAGTGCAGGCGGGCGCGGCATTCGGCGGCCCGATCAAGAAAGACAAGACTTACTATTTCTTTTCGTATGAAGTCACACGCCGGCACGAGACGGGGTTTTCGAGCATTGTGCCGGTGCAGAGCCTTAGCAGCGCATCGGCGCAGGATCTCGCGTACTACGGCCTGGAAAATTTCGATACATCCACGACTGCTGGAGGAGGCATCTTCCCCAACCTGGGGATCATTCCAGTTACAGTCAGTCAGTACAGCTTCCTCGCGCCGGGCGGAGGGCTCCAGCAAATCGAAGCTCAAAACCCTACCCTGTTTTCTCAGCTGGCTCCCTACGTGGCGCCTTATGAATTCGCGGCCGGCGCTTCGTCAGGAATGGCTCTGGCCGGAGAGTGGCCGCTTGGGTTCACCGGCGGAGTCCCGGGAATCGGCGGCTTCCCTACCTCATGCAATACGCCGGGGACCTGCTTTGTTCCTTCTTCTTATCTGACGGTGGGATCGCAGGGCGGAAACTTCCCGGTGTTTGAAGGCACCAGCCTATATTCATTCCGGCTGGATCACAATCTGAACAACACCAACCGCATCACGCTGCGGGCAAGCGTCAGCCCGAGCACTGTGACTGGGATTGAAGTAAACGGGCAAGATCAGCCATTCGGTCAAAACGCCTATTCGCGCACATCGGAGCAGACGTACCGCGACGTCACCGGGGTTGTTCAGGACACCTGGACGATCGGCAACAACAAGGTCAATGAGTTCCGCTTCCAATACGCCCGCCGCGGCCTTTCCTATTACTACAACACACAGAACTCCGCGGGAAACGACCCTGCGGTGAACATTATTGGTTTTGCTTACTTCGGGCGTGAGCCCTATTCGTTCATCAATCGTGTCGAACAGCGCTACCAGGTCACCGACAATTTCTCCTGGACACTTGGCCGGCACAACACCAAGTTTGGAGTGGACTTCAACTATCTCCCGCTCACGGCAACATTTACCGTGAACTACGGCGGCGTATATGACTTCAGCAATCTGACCGGGCTGTTCCCCGGCCAGTTCCCCTATCTTTCGTCTGTGCAGGCCTACGGCGCAGGAGTCCCGTCCTACGTGGTGCAGGGCGTCGGCAATCCCAGCGACTCATTCCGGAACATTCCACTGGGCGCGTTCTGGCAGGATAGCTGGCGCGCTCGCCCCAATCTGACTTTGAACTATGGCCTGCGCTACGACATCGAGTTTCCGCCCACATTCTCCTCTCCCGATGCGTTGGCCCTAGCCGGCTACAACAGCCTGGGATTGCAAAAAGGCATTCAGACAGCCACCCATAACTTCCAGCCAAGAATTGGAATTGCCTGGGATCCCAAGGGAGATGGCAAATCAGTGGTGCGCGCATCCTACGGAATTTTCTACGATCACCCTCTGCTCGGACTGTATTTCCTGGGCGATTCGTCGGACGGTTCGAAGACCGGACAGTTGCTGTTCTTTGGCGCGAGTCCTTGCGATGGGACAAGCCCGAGCCCGCTCAATATCAATGCAACCAACATGTTCCAAGGCATTCTCGGATCTCCGGGCTGCTTGCCGGCGGGAATGGCGCAAGCGCTCGGGTATCAGGCAGTCTCTCCGCAAAATTCCCCGTGCGCAGGAACGGCGAACCCGCAGCGCTTTGACCCCTGTTTCCCGAACTCTCCTTTTCTCAATCAGAGTTACTTGACCGGATCGAATCCCTTCCCTTTAATCTCGCAGCCGTTTGGGTATCCGCAAGGTAAGAACTTCGTGTATGCGTATTCGCAGCAGATAAATTTCAGCATCGAAGAGGATCTGGGCCACGGGTACGCACTGAATTTGGCTTACAACTTTAACGGCGGACGCCATATCAACCGGCCGATCAACGCCAACGCCGCCCGCGGAGACCTGCTGACCGCAAATTGGCAGGCAGCGACGGCGGCTGGAGCCCCGTCGGCCTCCAGCGGTCCGCTGGGAGTTCTCGATTGCGGCGTGAACCCTATCCCGGGAGCAACCCTCCCGTACTATGTTGCCGCGCCTTTGGTAAGCTTCTTCCGCCCCTCAGGACTCAACCCATCTTTGGCCGGCGGCCAGTTCGCTCCCTGTGTGCCCTTGGCGCTGGCAGACTTGCAGGCAGCCGGACTCAGCACCGCATGTGATCCATTGACGAGCGGCAGCCTTGCCGGCTGTGTTCCTTTCAGCGACATGGATGCTAACTACTCGAATGGCAGTTCCGTGTATCACGGACTGAGCGCGAACTTGCGCAAGCGGTTTAACGACCACTACGAATTTTTGGCGTCTTACACCTGGTCGCATGCCATCGACGATGCGACGGATCTTCAGGCTACGCTTACACCGCAAGACAGCTTTTACCCGGGACTGGATCGTTCCAGTTCCACCTTCGATCAACGCCACCGTTTCGTTTTCAGCGGTGTTTATCAGTCCGGCAAAGTGGGCGGGAATAGTTTTGCGAGCAGGTTCTTCAGCAACTGGACCTTCGCTCCCTTGATCGAACTTAGTTCGGGACGACCGTTTAACATCGTTACAGGATCGTCGGACAATTTTCAGTTCTCTTCGCAGACGGGCCGGCCCAATGTAGTGCCGTCGGGAACGCCCACCAATTCGTGCGGCTATCCGACGGTGGCTTCCAAGTACTCGCCGACGGGTTTCTTGCAGGAGGTCTGCTTCGCCGACATTACGCCGGCGCAACTGGCGCTGGCGGAGGCGAAGGGCAATGCACTGCTACTGTTCGACGGGACTTTGGGACGCAATGCCGGGACCACGCCCTGGACGGTGTTCGACGATTTCCGGCTGGCAAAGCGCGTTAATTTTCACGAACGCTATAGCATGGACTTGATTGCCGACATGTTTAACATCGCGAACATATACAACGTGGCTGGGGCCAACCCAGCAAGCACGCCCAACCCAGCGAACCCTAGCCAATCCACCGCGGGCCAAGCTACGGCGGCGTACGATCCGCGGCAGTTTCAATTTGCGCTGAAACTGAATTGGTAGTTGGGCTTTAGGCTTTAGGGCTCTGGGTTTCTAGGATGAGGGCGCAGTTAGGGCCAGACCCCAGAGCCTAACGCCCAAAGCCAGGCCTTCACGCCCCTGCAATCATCCCTTTTGGACCGCGGGGCTCCGGGTGCGTCCTTAGTTCTCGCGAGAGAGATCCCGCGATCTTGCTTGTGATTCGGGCGGTCACGGCGGCGAGCAATCGATCCTGATCTTTTGGAAATGGGCCGCGCTCAAGACGAAACGATTCCAGTTCCTGCCTCGAAATCTCGTCGATGCGAAGCCGAAGTGCCGTCACTTCCGGCGCGGCGCCTCCTGCGATTAACATCTTGCGGAACTCTCTCACTTCGGCAAGCACAACTTTTTCCGCTTCCGCCTCGCCGGCGCGCGTTCCAATGCGCGGCTCGACTGCGCGCTCAAGGTCTTCGAGATCGTAAAGCAGAACGCCTTCAAATACTCGTACCGCTGGGTCGATGTCGCGTGGCAGCGCCAGGTCAATCAGCACCAGTTTGCGTCCCTTGCGCTCAACGGCAAGGCGCTTCATGTCTTCGGAGGTGAAAATAAAGCTGGGAGATCCGGTGGCGCCGATCACCAGGTCCGCCGTCGCCAGACATTTTTCGCGTTCCTCGAATCCGCAGGTCTGGAAGCCACCGGCTGGTTGGCCGATTTTCCGCACCAGCTCTTCCGCTCTGGTTTGCGTGCGGCCTACGATGCAAACCGATTTCGCTCCCCGCGTCGACAGTTCCCGGGCCGTGATCTCGCCCATTCTCCCCGCAGCCAGTAGGACCACATTTCTTGACGCGAGAGATCCGAAAATCTGATCCGCAAGTTGCAAAGCGGCAAAGGGAGCGGAAACAAAATGCGAACCGAGCGGCGTCAGCTTGCGGACGCGGCGGCGAACCGACAGAGATTTGCGAAGGACCGCATTGAGGTGGCGACCGGTGCAACCCGTGTTGTGCCCCTGCTTCCAGGCCTGCACAACTTGGCGGAGAATCTGCTCCTCGCCAATGCACATGGAATCCAGGCCGCAGCTCACGCGGAAGGCATGCGCGAGCGCTTGTTCATCGAGCAGCCGGTAGAAGCTGTTCCACTCCTGGAGTTTCAGATCGTACTCGGCCGTCAGCAGGCGCAAAATGGAATTCACGGCCAGGGTCGCATCGCCCCAGACCACAAACTCAGTGCGATTGCAGGTGGAAAAGACGATAACTTCCTCGATGCCTTCGCCCTGCGACAACATCGACAGGACTTCGGCCTGGCGGCATCCGGTCATCCAAAAACGTTCTCGAACTTCGACGGCCGCCGTTCGGTGACTCAGCCCGACCACGACTAATGTCGGTTCCACGGCACACGCTCCCCAATTAGACTTCCACACTTCAGGTGGCATCGCAGTGGCCAAACCGGAGCGAAATCAAATAGCGCTGCAAGTATATGACTTAACGATAATTATGGTGGTGTGTTGCTTTTTGCAACTCCTGCCGTCCTTCCTGAAGTGCGAGATATCACCCCGCTTCATGGGCTTTTGCCACGGGCACAAAGGTGGTACAGGCAACGCCACAGAAGTTAACTGCATCTCGCGGTAGCTACCGAATAGCGCAAACTCAATGTTCTGTGGTATTGTCGCTGCCGAAAACCTTCGCAATGGAAACCGCTTCCAACCGGGGTTTGCTTTCCCGGCGGGAGTGGTACGTTGCTTGGTGGCCGCGCTCACAGTCAAGGGGGCGCTTAGATCTCATAAGGAGAAAGAAGAAATGAAAACTATGTTAAGGGCGTCCCTGATTTTGACTATGCTGGCGCTGGTGTGCTCGACTTACATGTTTGCCGATCCGCCGGCAAGCTACAAGGGCTGCGCAATGTGCCACGGGGCAAACGGCGAAGGCAAGGCTGCGATGAAGACTGTAGACTTCGGTTCGGCCGACGTGCAGAAGTCGTCCGACGCGGAACTGACAGACACCATCACCAAGGGCAAGGGGAAAATGCCCGCCTATGACGGCAAGCTCACCAAGGATCAGATCAGCGATATCGTCAAGTGGATCCGTACACTAAAGAAATAAGTTGGCGTGGCTTTCTAGATAAAGCGGCCTTTCGAGAAAAAGGGCCGCTTATTTTTTCGCTGGAGCACGAGTTGAGGACCATTCTCAGGCGGTGTTTCGCATTACTCGCGCTGGCCGTAATTTGTACGGGCAACGGGCTAGCGGATGGGGCCGCGGATTTTAAGATCAGATGCACTCCTTGCCATGGATCAAGGGGGGCGGGGGACACAAAACTCGGCCAGAATTTGCACGTGCGCGATCTGGGTTCGGCCGACGTGCAGAAACAGTCCGATGCCGATCTCACGTTAATCATCCGGCGAGGCAGAGGCACCATGCCCCCATATGACCACAAGCTGTCCGCCAGCCAGATCGCCGAAGTGGTGAAGTACATCCGCGCGCTGAAAAAGTGATATCTTGTGTACTGGAAGAAAAAGGCCGGGGTGATTCCCAGCCTTCCTTAGTTTGAAACTTTATTTTTCCCTCTTCTCAATCTTCGCCCACGCATCTTTCAGCGCAACGGTGCGGTTGAAAACTAGCTTGCCCGGCTTCGAATCCGAATCCACGCAAAAATAGCCCAGCCGCTCGAACTGATAGCGGCCTTCCACGGGAGCATTGGCGAGCGAGGGCTCCAGTTTCGCCTGCTCGACCACCTCCAGCGAATTCGGATTAAGGTTGGCCATGAATTCCTGTCCGATTGGAACGTCATCCGGATTCTCTTTAGTGAAAAGTTTGTCGTAGAGCCGCACCTCTGCGTCGATGGCGTGCGCGGCTGAGACCCAATGAATGGTCGATTTCACTTTTCGGCCATCGGGTGCGTTGCCACCACGTGTGGCCGGATCGTAGGTGCAATGCACCTCGACCACTTCGCCTTTGTCATTCTTTACCACGCTTTTCGCGGTTATGAAATAGCCATAGCGCAGCCGGACTTCCATGCCGGGCGACAGCCGGTAGTACTTTTTCGGCGGTTCTTCGCGGAAGTCGTCCTGCTCGATGTAGAGCACT
>JBAVYO010000430.1:0-7590 GCA_049698855.1 Terriglobales bacterium | reverse complement strand
GTCATAAGCCTCGCTGCCTTTTTTCGGGACGACTGCATTCGCAGAACTAGTCAACACCATGGTGACCGGCAGATTCTGATCTTTGAAAACCCAGTCCGTTTCGCGAGCCAGCAGATAGTTTCCGGTTACATTGACGAGAAAAGTCTTGGCCCATTGCGCGTCGGAGAGTTCTCCGCCGGAGCCCGGCACGGGATAGATCGCGGCAGTGTTGACGATGACGTCGATACCGCCGAACTTGGAGACGGTGAACTTCACAGCCTCGGCAAGCGATGCGGAGGAACTGAGGTCGACTGGGGTGTGCGCTACAAACTCTGGCGACGAAATCGCGCCGACTTCCTCCGCGGTTTTGCCGGCGCCCTCGAGATCGAAGTCGGCGACAACGACGTGAGCCCCGCGCCGTCCTAACAGTAAGGCTACTTCGCGACCGATGCCGCTCGCGCCTCCTATGATGACGGCGATCTTCCGGCTGAATTCCGCCTCGGCAGGCATGCGCTGGAGTTTGGCTTCTTCCAGAGCCCAGTACTCGATGCCGAACGCCTCCGATCTGGGAAGCGCAACGTAGTTATGGAATTGAGAGAACTGCTTGGATTGCTCTGGTGTGCGTGCCTGGGGAAGAATGTGTGGAACGTCGCCGTCCTCCAAGGCATTGGCGCCAGCCATGACGTGAATGGCATTGATAAAAAATTCAGTCGCGATCCTGGCTTCCTTCTTGTTCTTGCCGAAGCCGAAGAGCCCGAGTCCCGGAACGACGACGATGGAAGGATTGGAATCACGCAGCTTTGGTGAATCGGCGGTGGCCCACTCGTCGTAATACTTTTTGTAGGCGGATCGATAGTTGCAGACATCGCTCTGGATGCGGTTCTTAAGAGCGGTGACGTCCTCCTTTGCCGTATCCCAAGGAATGAACCAGGGGCAAACTTTGGTGCGAAGGAAATGGTCCGGGCAACTCGTGCCGAGCGCACTCAATTCCTTTCCCCACTTCGATCCCGCGAAGGTCAAGGCGTCATCATCGTCTGCGTAATGGGCGATCACCCGCCGATTCGACGAGACTGCTCCGCGCAGTGCGGGCAGGATCTGGGCGGCGATGTGCTTGCGACCCTGAACGGCGGCAAATTCGACCCCGCCGAACGGGGCGCCTTTCCTCGCCTGATGGCTGGCGATAAATTCGCCCATCTGATCGATGGTGTGAATGCTGTTCAAATAACAGTCCCGCTGTGTCATGCCCCAGGTGAAAAGGCCATGACCGCCGAGAATCAGGCCTTCGGCTCCGGGATTTTCTTTAACGGCGTTTTCGATCATGAGCGCCAGTTCGAAGCCCGGACGCCGCCACGGCACCCACACAATTGTTCGATCAAATTCCTTGTTGAACTGATCGAGCTTGCGTCTGCCATTCGCACTGGCAGCCAAAGCGATCGCCCAGTCGGGATGCAAATGATCGACATGCGGAAAAGGCAGGAACGCGTGCAGCGGAGTGTCGATGGACGCTGCCACACGGTTTTCGCCGAAGGCGGATAGCGGATAGTAGCGCAACATGTCGTCTTCGTATTTATCGCCCCGGTACAGCTCTTTGAGTTGCTCGAGCCGGTCGAGATAGAGAAGCGCAAACCCGGACTCGGCGATCGAGCCGATATCTCCGCCACTGCCTTTCACGGCGAGCACCTGCGTGGGCCGGCCGGTGAATGGATCAGGGAGTTCGATCTTGGAGCTGGTATTGCCGCCTCCGAAATTGGTGATGCGCAGATCTGCGCCTAACAGGTTCGAGCGATAGCGCAAAAGTGCAAGCTGATCGCCTCCCAGGGACTGGGCTTTCTCCTCGTTCCATAGATCCTTCAAGCGTATTGTTTCTTTTATTTCAGGCATAAATCGTCTCGCAGTAATGTTCGAAGCGTTCCGCTTGCCGGTCCCACCGATCGGTGTTGAGCGGTTCGAAGGCCTCGGTAGGAAACGAGCGATCCACGATGGCCCGGACTTCGCATAGCGAAGACGCTCCGCCAGTGGCGAGAATTTGAATTGCGATGTTGCCGAGTGCGGTCGCCTCGGCTGGGCCGGCCAGCACAGTTCTGCCGGTCGCATCCGCGGTGAGCTGGTTCAGCAGGCGATTCTTCGAGCCGCCTCCGATGACGCGAATCATTTCGATTCGCTTGCCGATGATTTGCTCGAGGCTGCGCAATACCATGCGATACTTTAACGCCAGACTCTCCAGGACGCAGCGGACATAAGCGCCACAGGTTGCCGGTGACGGCTGATGCGTTTTCCGGCAGAACTCATCGATCGCCGCCAGCATATCGGGCGCACGCAGGAACGGCGGATCGTCGGGGTCGACCAAGCAGGCGAAAGCCGGTTCGCGACTCGCCATCTCCATGAGATAAGGATATTCGTAGGAGTGCCCTTGCGCAGTCCAGGAGTGGCGGCAGCCCTGCAGCATCCACAGTCCCATCACGTTTTTTAGCAAGCGCGTCGTGCCATTTACGCCGCCTTCGTTGGTGAAATTGAGCCTTAAAGTTTCGGGCGTGATGACCGGTGCATCGAGTTCCGTGCCGACGAGGGACCAGGTTCCTGAGCTTAGAAACGCTGTGTGATCGCGCGCGGAGATCGCGGCTACGGCCGAGCCGGTGTCGTGACAGGCGGGTGCGATGACCGGGGTTCCAGACAAAGCGGAGTTCTGCGCGATTTCTGGCAGCAAGGTCCCAACCACCGAGCCGGGTTCGATAATCGGCGCAGGCAGCTCGGGGCACAGGTCAAGGCGTCGCAGCAAGTCTCTCGCCCAGGTTCGATGAACCGGATCCACCATCTGCGTGGTGGTTGCATTGGTGAATTCACAAACTGCATTTCCCGTCAGCCAATAATGAAAAAGATCTGGGATTGTAACCAACTGCCTCGCAGCCGCAAGAATCGTGGGCGTGTCTCTTTTAGCGGCGTAGAGTTGGTAAAGAGTATTGATGGGCATGAACTGAATTCCGGTCGCCCGGTAGATCTGTTCCTTCGGAACCCGGCGAAAAACTTCGTCCATTACCCCGTGAGTACGCCGGTCCCGGTAGTGGTAAGGATTCTGGAGCAACTCGCCCCGCTCGCCTAGCAGGGCATAGTCCACGCCCCAGGCATCCACTCCAATGCTCGTCAGTTCCACGCCTTCCACCCGGGAGAGAGCTTTCCGCATTTCCAGCCACACCCTGGGCACGTCCCAGTGACGCGAACCGCCATACTCCACAGGCTCATTGGGAAACCGATGCAATTCTTCCGTCGTGAGGATTCCCGACTGTAGATGCCCGAGGACGGCGCGGCCGCTTTCGGCTCCAAGGTCGAAAGCCAGATAAGGCTTGCTGGCGGCATTAGGCATAAGAGGTAATGCTGCGGGAATTTCGCGCCGCCCGCTCTTTCGTGATTCGCTCCAGATAGCCACTTTCGCGGAATGCTCCCATGGGGTCCTTGGGCAAGCCTTTGGAGTCTCTCCACTCTTGAATTGCGGGCCGAACGTCCGTTGCGAAAGCGTCCTGTAGCACGGACTCAGCCGCCACCAGGTCGCAACTTTCTTGCGCCGATGCGAGCTTCCTTTCATCGACCAGCGCCGCTTTAGCAAAGAGCTGCTGAGCCATGACCACCGTCTGGATCATGGCCTCGATTTTTCCCTTCAGATTGTGGCTCTGGTCGACCATGTATGCGATGTCGGCCGGCTTACCCGTTTCCCACTCGAAGTAGCGGATCTCGTGGAAGATCCGGAAGACCTGATAGGGATCAATCGAGCCCAGGGTTAAATCGTCATCGGCGTAGCGGCGATCGTTGAAGTGAAAACCGCCCAGCATATCCTCGGATAGAAGCCAGGCGACGATCTGTTCGATGTTTTGCGCGGCATAATGGTGACCCGTATCCACCAGGACTTTGGCCTGTGGTCCCGCCGCCCGCGCCAGAAGCAAGGCCATACCCCAATCCGCGATGTCGGTGTGATAGAACGCGGGCTCAAAGGGCTTGTACTCGACCAGCATGCGTTGTTCGGACGACAACTCGGCATGCGATTTCCGCAATGCCTCCCTAAACCATTCCTTGCGCTGCCGGATGTTGGCTGTGCCAGGGTAGTTTGAACCATCCGCAAACCAGAGAGAAACATCCCGGCTGTGCAGGCGCCGCGCGATCTCGATGCTATCTCTCGTATGCCGTAATGCGCGTTCGCGAATCGATGGGTCAGGATTACCGAAGGAACCGTACTTGTATTCCTGGTCTTGAAAGAGGTTGGGATTGATGGAGCCCGGAGCGACTCCGTATTTATCAGCGAACTTCTTGATATCGTCTGTGCTCCGCACGCCCTCCGGGCAGTCCCATAAGACGTGCAGCGCCACGGTTGGGCAGACTCCCGTCAGCAGATGTACCTGGCCGGCGTCACTGAATTTTTCTTCGGTCGTGGTAGCGGCCGCAGGCTGAATGAACTTCCCGAACCGAGTGCCGGTATTGGCGAAGCCCCACGACGGCAGTTCAATGCGGAAGGTGTCGAGGGCAGCACAGATCTTGTCACTCGGACTGGCGTTCATGCGAACCTCTCTTCGGGATCAAAGAATGCATTCGTTTCTGCGCGGAGGTCCCGAATTTCTTCGGCCAAATCTACGGTTTCGCGATGCAAAACCCATTTGCCGACTTGGGGAGGGTACAAGAGAGTCACAAGCCAAGCCATCGATTCTAGCCCGCACCAGACTAACACGGTTTATTTAAAGACGAAGCAATCGAACGCATGATCGATGGTTGCGCCGCAGCAGGGACGCCCTCTTCTCGGCGTCCGAGCGAGTGCCTTCGAGGGGGCAGCTAAACCCTTCCGATGAAATCCATCTGCTCGCGGAGAGTCGTCCATAAACGAATGAATAATGGCCAGCTGTAGTCCTAGTCGGGACACCATCCGCTAGCTCTTGTCATTGCCTTTAGCGTCCCAATCGTTGTATGATCTCGCCACTTCAATGGGTTGCCTTGCTTCGCGAGGCACAGGGTTCATCCGATTCGAAATAACTAAGGGAGGACACCATGTCCCATCACCTCGACTCACCCATCGCTCGACAGGACATCCGCCTCGACATCACGGACCTCTATGTATTCCGCGGCGAAACCGGCACCGTGTTCGTGATCAACGTCTGCCACTCAATTTTCGGTCCCATTCCCGCGCCTGGCTACCATCCGGAAGGAATGTACGAATTCAAGGTCGATCTCAATGGCGATGCCGTCGAAGATGTAACCTATCGCCTTACCTTTGACGAGCGTGACATCCACGAGAAGCAGCGCTACGTCGTGCGGTCTATCCGAGGCGCGGAAGCTGTGGACCCACATGCGGCTGGCACTATCGTCGCGCAGGGAACCACTGGCGAGACCACTATCACCGAGGCTGGTCTGCGCCTCTGGGCCGGCAAGGCTGGTGACCCGTTTTGGATTGAGCCCGATGTGCTGCACGCGGTCGGCCACGCTTTCCAGGACGGCACGGCTGTGAACCTGTCCGGTTGGGATCCACGCCATGCGAAGAACCTGTTTGCGGGCCACACCGTGTATTCGATCGTGCTGGAAGTGCCTGATAGCGAGTTGCTCGCCGGCGCAGGTGACAAGCGCCGCATCGGGGTCTGGGCTGTGTCGACGCTAGCCACCGACGCTGGAGGATGGCGTTCGATCAACCGCGTCGGTCTTCCGATGATCCACCCGCTGTTCACCCAGTACAACGAAGATCTTGGCAACCGTCTCAACGCCGGGCGTCCGGCCGATGACTTCGCGACTTACGGAGAGGCTGTAACCAAGGCAATCTCCAGCGTCGTCTCCGCAAATGGAACCGCACAAGATCCCCGCGCCTATGGGGAGAAGGTCGCGCACCGGTTCTTCCCCAACATCCTCCCCTACGAGGTCGGCACATCGGCAGTGTTCG
Organism: Terriglobales bacterium; assembly: GCA_049698855.1. GTDB lineage: Bacteria > Acidobacteriota > Terriglobia > Terriglobales > Acidobacteriaceae > Acidiflorens. Next base: position 1,709 of record JBAVYO010000430.1, on the reverse strand, counting down.
GCTTCGCCGAGTGGAACGGTCGCTCCCTTACTGACAACGCGCCGGATGTCATGTTCTCCATAGCGGCGAACACTCCCGTTAGCCTCGGCATCGGCAAGGAATCCGTGACGGCGAAACCATCGACGGCATTCCCGTATGTCCCTGCCGCACAGATAGAACAACGGCTTGCGGCATAAGAGGCGGCGATGCTTGGCAACCGGATTGGCGGATGGTGATGACTGGCGATAACTCTTTGTTGCTACTCGCGGCGGCAATGACGGTCGCTTGAGTAACTCCGAATAGCTCTATCCAATGCGAAGGGAGAGTTTGTATGTTTCAATCCACGCGCAAAGCCGGTCTTGTTTACTTCGCACTGCTTGTGGCGCTGGCTGTAACATCTGCCCAGGCGCAGAACCATCCGGTAAAGAACGTCGTTCTGGTTCATGGCGCGTGGGCTGACGGCTCTGGCTGGAAAGGCGTTTACGACATTCTCGCCAAAGACGGATACAACGTCACCATTGTTCAGGAACCGGAGACGACTTTCCAGGAGGATGTCGCCGCCACCAAGCGCGTCCTTGCCCTACAAGATGGACCGTGCATTCTCGTCGCTCACAGCTATGGCGGAGCCGTAATTACCGAGGCTGGCACGGATCCATCCGTGGCCGGGTTGGTGTATATCGCGGCCCACATGCCCGACGCGGGGGAGAATGAGTCCGACGACGGAAAGCGCTTCCCCAGCGACCTCAGTAGGTCTAATGCGATAAAGAAAACTGCCGACGGCTTCACTTACCTCGATCCGGCGCAATTTCATGAATACTTCACGGCCGACCTTTCGGCGGAGCAAGCGGCCTTCATGGCGCGATCGCAGGTGATGAACAAGGCTGAGAATTTCAAAGGAGTTATCACCACGCCTGCCTGGAGAGGTAAACCAAGCTGGATGTTAGTAGCCGGTAGCGACAGAACCATCAACGCCGATCTCGAGCGTTGGTATGCCACCCGGGCCGGCAGCCACAAAGTCGAAGTCCCCGGAGCCAGCCACTCGGTCTACGTCTCGCACCCAAAGGAGGTTGCAGCGTTGATCGAAGAAGCTGGGCGGGCGATACGATTGCCGAACTCTACCAATCCATCACCGTGAAGCAAAATCAACCACAAGGCGGAGCTAAGTCATATTGCGTCCCGGGTGGCAAGGTTCAGTGCCGGAGAGTTCAGCGGAAGTGATTTCGAGGTATGCCAACTTCGGGCGAACCTCAGTTGTCTCGCCCATGAATCGCAAAGCCCAACCGGGCTGTCAGCGCAAATGTATTGGTCTAGTCGTACCTTCCCACTGCGTGTAAACGCCTGTGGGTGTTGAAACTTGTTTTCTGGAAATCCACGTAAAAAATAAAATTGCGTGGATGGCCTGCGGGTGATTCTCTTGACGCAGGTAGACATTTTTAACGCCCCCTGTCACTCACCTTCGATAAAGAACTTCTGTATGCTTGCGGGAATGCAACCGGCGGCGGTGGCTCCGATGATCGAATTCCGCGATGTCTCATACCGCGTCGCGGGCACAGATGTACTTTCTGGATTCAATCTGCAGGTACAAAGCGGAGAGACCTTGGTGCTTCTGGGGCGCAGCGGTTCAGGCAAGACTACGTCGCTTAAGCTGGTTAATCGTCTGCTTTCTCCGACCTCCGGAAAAGTTTTGGTGAAAGGAGCGCCCAACGGAGAACTCGACATCATTCGCTTGC
>JBAVYO010000429.1:0-6341 GCA_049698855.1 Terriglobales bacterium | reverse complement strand
TCACGGAGAGATTCGTCGACTGGAATTTGGAGAGCTGCTCGCTTTCCCGGTCGAGCAGAATTACGCGCGCCGTCGTCTCCGGCAACCTTTCCCGGTCAGAGGAATGAGTTAAAACGATTGGTACTTCCGAATCCGCCAGCATGAAAGCCAGCCGGTCCTTCGGAAACTTCGGGTCGAGCGGCAGATAGGTTCCGCCCGATTTGAGGATGGCGAGGAGGCTTATGACCGAGTCGAATGAACGATCGAGGCAAACGCCGACTACGCTCTCTGCTTCGACTCCCTGCTCGCGCAGGAAACGCGCCATGCGGTTTGCCCGGGCATTCAACTCGCTATAGGAAATCCGATCCCCGCCGACAATCAAGGCGGGAGCATTTGGCGTGCGAGCAACCTGGTCTTCAATAAACTCGTGCGGGCCGCGTCCCAGACAGTAGTCGCGGCGAGTACCGCGCCAGGGAAAGCCGCCATCTGTTCCGATTTCTGTAGGCATTAACAGACAATTCCGGTGCCAATACGGGGCATGGTCTCAGGCTCTGCTTATCGTGCGAGCCCTTATTCCAGTATCGCTGAGACGAAAAGACACAGTTAGTGACGTTGGTCACAGGTGGTCCCCGATGGCCAAGTTCCGTCCAACGAGCAATAACTCGCAGTGGATCGCTCCACGATGGAATGGCTCTATAGACATCGACAAGGTTGAGGCCCCATGGCCTTGATAGTGGCACTCGATCGTTCTAGCAAAGAACTGCAGCCCATCAGAGAACTGGAGCCTGTCCGGTGGGACGAGCACTTGGAACTGGATGTCAACCGCGCGCTCCATGCGAAATAGCTTGTCGAATGAACGCGCGAGGAACTTGCTGAAAGTTCACTGAGTCCGATAACTGGAAAGAGGAAGCGGCACTACATAAAGCGGGCTGCGGAGAAACCGGCGACGAATGTGGGAAAAAGAGCAACGGGCCGCTTAGGGGCGAGGGCTAGGCCGCCCATGCCTGGGCCATTTGCGCGATTCCTTAGCAAGATTGGAAGGTATCCGCGAACCCCAACCGAATCGGCTCTTGGAATATAACCGCATCGTGTCTCATGGTCTTCGTGTCGTTTGCTGCGAACCCTACTCCGGCGGGTGCTGGTCTAACCCGAGGCTATTCCGAGCCAGGAGTCTTAGGACTTCGGGAAAGTGTGGAACGGAATATCCTCCCCTGCCCGGTTCGATGGCTTGATGGAGCCATTTGGAGCCTGGCGGAGCGAGGTGAGGGAAGCTAAGTGATTAAAGAAATGGTAGGCACGAGGAGACTCGAACTCCTGATCTCTACCGTGTCAACCGCTTGGGTTGACAGGTGGGTCGAGAGATAGGGGAGGACGATGAGGGTCCGTTTCCTGCACCAGTGAAAGAAGGGGGACATGCTTCTCGAAATCCTCGAAGATCCCTTGGGCAGATTTGGGAGCTACTGCAGCCTCGCGAGTTCTGCTTTGGCTTGTTTCAGGAGGGGGATGTCTGAGTCGGCATCTTTCCACAACGCGAAAAAATCTTGGTAAGCGGAGCGTGCCTTGGTAAGAGCGTCCGGCCGTTCGAGCGCTCGATCAGAATGTGTGCCTGATTTTCCATGAATGGGTACAACTGGAATACCGGCTTCCATCGCATACGCCCGGCCGATGCCCAGATGAGCCAGGGCTCCCAAAAGGTAGTTCCCAGTCAGGCCGGGGTGGTCAAGGATCTTTTGAAATTCCGCAAGCGCTTTGTCGGGAAATCCAGCAGCCAGGCATGCTTCGCCGCGTAGATAGATGGGATAGGGCAGGACATTGGTAGGAAGTCGTGGCGCCCCCAGTTCATAGCGCCGGGTTGGTTCCAAGTACTCGATGGCTCGGGAAGATGCGCCATGGTCAAGCTCCACCGCCGCTCGAATTGATGGCAGCCAGTATTCGTTCAGTAATGTGTCCTTTGGGAAACTCCGATTCAGGTCGCGCGCAATAGCAAGTGCCTTCTGGTGTTCACCTACTCGTGCGAGAGCCAGCGCTCCCAGGTACAACACCTGTTGTCTGGGATCATGTGTAAGCATTGCGTCAATCCGCTTTCTTGCCAACTGCCGATTACCAAGCTCCGCCTCCCGTAGCGCTCCCACAGCTGCATATGCGAGCCCGGCTTCTTCGTCGTCATCGTGCTGGGCGGAAGCGACAGCCCGCCGCGTGTATTCTCGAGCGTGGGTCAAGCGTCCGTGGTACGCTTCAGTGTCGCTTTGGAGAGCGAGTAGCCAGCCCTCGGTTTCAGGTTTCCCGATAGCTGCAGCAACTTGGCGCTCCATCTCCGTCTCGTTGTTGCGTACGAATGCCAATTGATAGCGAAGGCCAGGCAATAGGCTGTACTCAATCTTGCGTGTTTTGACCTCATCCAGAACTTCATCCACTTTGTCGAGCTGGCTTAGGTTTAGGTAGGCGTTGCCGAGGTTGAAGTAAGTGTTGGCGAGAATGAAGTAAGTCTGTCTGTTACTTCTGTCAATACGCAAAATCTCCAGGTTTTCGCGAACAGCCTTCTCGTGTTGTCCCAAGTCGCTGTAGATCGCCCCCAGGTTGCTATAAGGAGAAACATCGCGCGGATAAATTTTTTTCCATAATTCATACACCTCGATGGCCTTATCCGCTTCGTTCGTGACCATATCGTAATAGTGGGATTCGATGTAAAGCCTTTCCCGCTCGCTGACTCGTTGGCGTAATTCGTACGCCTTGCTTATGGCCGCGGCTCCCCGGCTCGGTTGATCGAAATTGAAATACGCAGTTCCCATTTGTGCGTATGCAATCGCGAAATCTGGATCAATCTCGATCGCACGCTTAAAGAACGGAATAGCTTTGTTCTCGCCCTGCGCGATTCCGTCCATGCCCAAGCTGTAAGCCTGAAGAGCGCCAAGCGACGTGGTGGTGGCCTCGACTGGAGTACTGTATTTCTGGATGGTTGCCAGGGACTCGCCCAGATGCGATCGCAGCTTCATCGCGGCTTCCCCCAAAGCCCACAGTACTTTCTCGCGGCTCTCGGCTTCTACTTCTTCGTTACCGACTGCTTCCCCAGTCTGGCAGTTCACTGCCTGAAGCAAAACCACGTAGTGGTTGCCGATACCGGAAATCGTTCCGCCGACATATGCTTTGCTTCCACTTCGCAAACATATTTCCCGTACCACCTCGCCTGTGAGCTTCGTATCGAGGGGACGTCCCATGTAGCCAAGCTCTTGCCGCATCTTCTGATCGGGTTGCACATTGAGGAACGGAGACTGCTCCAGTTGGACTCGGAGCGCCTGTTTCAGAGTGCCATCAAACACGGTCTCGCCGGTCGTGTTGTTGAAGTCCGCGAGCACTAGCGTATCTTCCTCCGTGAGGAGGGAAGATGGTCGTATGCGAAAATGGAAGTAACCCACAAGCAAAGCCGCAATCAAAAGCACTGTCACCGCCGCAACCATCGGCCAAAGGTTGCGGGCCTGAGAGGCACGGACCGCGTGCTCGGCGGAATCCGCTTTCAAATGTCTCAGGTCTTCCCGTAGCTCGACAGCGCTCTGATACCGGAGATCCAAGGGTTTTTCTACAGCCTTGCAGATAATCCGTTCCAACTCTTTCGACAAAACGGAGTTCAGGTTCGATGGTGGTGTCGGTTCCTGGTGAAGTATGTTTTCGAAGACCGCCGATGTCGTCTCGCCTTTAAACGGTACAGTCCCAGTCGCCATTTCGTAGAGCACTACACCCAAGGAGAACAGGTCGGAACGCGCATCGACTTCTTTGCCGAGAACCTGTTCCGGCGACATGTAAGCGACTGTGCCCACAGCCGTGCCCACGCCATATAGCGTGTCGCCAGAGATCTGCGCAGAAACTTTGGGTACAAGTTCTGTGATTTCTAGTCCGGCCAGCGGCGGCACACCAAGTTTGGCGAGACCAAAATCCAGTATCTTAACCTCTCCCCGCTCCGTTACAAAAATGTTCGCCGACTTGATGTCGCGATGGACGATCCCGTGCCGGTGCGCGGCATCGAGTGCATCGGCAATCTGAACTCCAAGCTCCAGAATCCAATCGGACGCTAGCGGCGTGCCGCCAATCTCCTGTTTCAGAGTTTGGCCCGAAAAAAACTGCATGGCAATAAACGGAGTGCCTTCGTGCTGACCCACCTCGTGCACGATGCAGATGTTAGGGTGATCCAAGGCGGAAGCGGCGCGGGCCTCGCGGCGAAGGCTCTCCAATATTTGGGCGCGAGACGATTTAGAATCGAGCAGGTCCACATTTGCCGATTCATCGATTGCATTCTCTGATAGGAACTTCAGTGCTACAAAACGGCCCAACTCAGTATCTTCGGCTTTGTAGACAACGCCCATCCCCCCCCATGCCCAGCTTTTCAAGGATGCGATAGTGGGAGATGGTCTTCCCGATCATGAGCTGAGGAGAACTGACGTCGGTCGCCGACTCCAGCCTGCTCTTCTGCCTAGCGAACAGGTCGGTCAACATATCCAGAGGCAGAGATCTGATGGAATCGTCGGAGTCTTTTTCATGCGCCAGCAGCGACATAACTTCTTCTCGCAGGCTTCCATCTCCCGCGCAGGCTTGTTCCAGGAAAACATGTCGTTCGCTTTCCTCCTGCTGCAAAGTAACGACAAACAGCTCTTTGATCTGCTGCCAGCGTTCACTATCCATTCGATTTCCCTTTGGACAATTCCCGCTGCAACCAGGCCTTCGCTATCTGCCACTCTCGCTGGACTGTTCGTTCGGATATGTTCAGGGCTTCTGCTGTCTCCTTCATACTCAATCCGACCAAAGCGTACAACTCCACAATCCTCAGCATCCTTTCGTCGAATGCTGCTAAGTCATTCAGTGTGTCATCCAGAGTGACAAGGTCTAGACGCCGGCTTGGTTCAAGGATTGTATGCCTGTCATCTATCGCGATGTGATCGATTCCACCGCCCCGTTTAATCCGGCGTTGGGCGCGGGCATAGCCTACGAGTATGCGCCGCATCAATTGAGCACACACCGCATAGAAATGGTTGCGGTTCTGCCAATCGATTCTGTCCAATTTGTCCAGTTGCACGTAGAGTTCATTAACGAGAGCGGTGTTCTGCAGAATATGCCCGGCGCGTTCCTGCGCCATCTGGCCTTGCGCCACGGCATACAAGCGTTTGTAAACGAGCGGGATAAGCTTTCTTAAGGCCTGGGCGTCACCGCCGCTCCAGGCACGAAGCAAAACCGTGATTTCGGTGCCATAGGCCGTATCCATAGCTGCGTGACCAACCAGAAGGTGTATGGTCAGTGTTGGTTGCGCCGAATCGGCAACAAATAACTTCTTCATAGTATAGCAGCCGACCAAAGCCCTCTATTCAACCCAACTGCAAGAATCTGCACATTAGTGAACCTGGAGGGAATTCACCCAACTCCCGCGAAAATATTCTCAGTTTCCGTGTCCGCTCGGGCAGTGGATTTGGCGCCTATATATACGGAGAGGACATAACCTCACCAAAGATGCGGCAGCTTGTGTTTTGAGCACCGAATCACTGGGAGATTGTGCTCTTCACCGGAGGTCCGCTTGGGCTCGGCACGATGGGTCGCAAAATGCAATGTCCTTTTCTTCTTCGTTGCTCTGGCGGCGTTGGGCATTTCGCTTTCCGCGGCTACAGCACCGAACTTTCGGTCAGTTATGACGGACGACGGCACTCCGATAGTCCGACCGGCCGCGTCTCCCTCCGCCTCCGTTGCTAAGGGCCAACACCAGAGGCAGAGGAACGCGTCATCATCCCAAATGGTTGCTTCCAAGGCCGAACGGTCTACTCCTTCGGCAGAGCGTAACCACACCAAGCAGGGAGTCCGGATAAAAAGGGAAAAGGCGCCCCCGAAGGAAACCAGTATTGCAAAGAAAGAAGTTAGCGCAAGACACAATCTCAAACAACCAGGAGCTGTGAGTCATGAGCGATAGAGGGCACGAGCAAGGTTCAGAACAACGACCGGCCGCCACGAGCGCGCTGGCAATCATGGTTTTGCTGCTGATCGGGATGTTTGCAGTCCCCGGAGCGCAGGCGCAATACACTTTCACCGCACTCTACGACTTCCAGGGCACAACGGACGGGGGAAATCCGTGGGCCGGGGTGATCGCGGACTCCGCCGGCAACCTTTATGGTATAGCAGCCAATGATGGCGCTTACGGCCATGGAGCCGTGTTCGAGGTAACCCCGAGCGGCCAGGAAACGGTGCTCTACAGCTTTTGTCCTTTGGGTACCTGTAGATGATCAAGACGTTGTACCCGGTTCGGAGCGGCTGATGGGCGGCTGGTATTGAAGACTACCATGGGGTCTTTCGAAGTTGTAGTAGTCGGTCCAGGGGGCGAGGGCTAGGTTGCG
>JBAVYO010000428.1:0-4842 GCA_049698855.1 Terriglobales bacterium | reverse complement strand
CGTTAAGACTCACCCCTATGCCGAGTGGGAGTATGAGTTTCGGGACAAACTGAAAGCCGCGAACCTTCCGATTGAGAATGAAGATGCCGGAAAAATTACTGTCGATTGAACAGAACAATCCGGAAGGCGATTGGCGCGACGCCAAGGTTGAATTTCGCAAAGGGACAATCTGTTACGGCGGCGCGCCAAAACATGTTGCCTACCTCGGCCTGCCCAACCCGCGCCAGTGGCAACCTTTCGAAGCGGATTGGAAGCTTCCGCCCAACTGGAAAAACATCATTCTTGAAGGAATGAAAGAGCGGCTGGGAAAATACCGGTCGTTTCGTTTGTTCATGGAAATCTGCGTGCGCTGCGGCGCTTGCGCCGATAAGTGTCATTTTTATATCGGCTCCGGCGATCCCAAGAACATGCCGGTGCTGCGCGCCGAGCTGATGCGCTCCGTTTATCGCCGCTATTTCACTCTCACGGGCCGGTTGTTTGGCTCGTTCGTGGGTGCGCGCGAACTGACCGAAGACGTCATCAAGGAATGGTTCTACTACTTCTACCAATGCACAGAGTGCCGGCGCTGTTCGGTTTTTTGTCCTTACGGAATCGACACTGCCGAGATAGCCATGATGGGCCGTGAGCTGCTCGATCTGATTGGCTGCAACATCAACTGGGTCGTGGAACCAGCTGCTAACTGTTTTCGCACGGGCAATCATCTTGGTGTGCAGCCGCATGCCTTTCAGGACAGCATTCAGTTCGCCGCCGAGGAAGCCTCGGAAATCACGGGCCTGCCGATTGAGGTTCCCATCAACCGCAAGGGCGCGGAGATTCTTTTCGTCATGCCGTCGGCCGATTACTTTGGCACTCCGCATTACTACACGCTGCTCGGCTATTTGATGCTGTTTCACGAAATCGGCCTCGACTACACAGTTAGCACCTTTGCATCGGAAGGCGGCAATTTCGGTCTCTTTTCCTCACACGAATTGATGAAACGGCTCAACGCCAAGATCTACGAGGAAGGAAAGCGGCTCGGCGTCAAATGGATCCTGGGTGGCGAGTGCGGCCACATGTGGCGTGTCTTTCATCAGTATATGGACACGATGAACGGCCCCGCCGATTTCCTGGAGCCGCCGGTTTCGCCCGTCACTGGTACGCACTTTGAGAACGCCCGTGCTACGCGTGCGGTACACATTTGCGAATTCACCGCCGACCTTATCCATCACGGCAAGCTGCGGCTCGACCCCAGCCGCAACGATCATTGGAATGTTACTTACCACGATTCCTGCAATCCCTCTCGCGCGATGGGATTGCTGGAAGAGCCGCGCCACATCATAAAAAGCGTTTGCCGGAATTTTCACGAGATGCCGGGAAACACAATTCGCGAGCAGACTTTTTGCTGCGGCAGCGGCGCGGGACTTGGCACAGACGAGAATTTAGAGATGCGCCTGCGCGGCGGCTTCCCGCGCGCCAACGCCGTCAAATACGTGAAAGAAAAATATGGCGTTAATCTGCTGGCTTGCATTTGCGCTATCGACAAAGCCACGCTGCCCACCCTGATGGAGTACTGGGTTCCGGGAGTTGAGGTGGCCGGGGTTCATGAGTTGCTGGGGAACGCGCTCGTAATGACCGGAGAAAAAGAGCGGACCACCGATCTTCGAGGAGAAGACTTGCGCGGCGAAAATCTGCGCGGCGATCTACCTCCAGAGCCGCCGGGAGGTGCAACAAAGGAGGCCAAGCGTGAGTGACCGACCACTAATCCTCGCGGGCCTGATTCTCTTCGTTGGGCTGGTCACTACGCCCCTGTGGCACGGCGCTCTTGACATACAAGCGGCCCTGGCCGGTCCGGCAATCAAACTCCCCACACAGGAAAAACAATGCGTAGCGCCAAGCAATCACATGCGGACCTCGCACATGGAGTTGCTGAAACATTGGCAACATGAGGCGGCGCGCAATGGGCTAAGGCAGTTTGTCGCGTTCAACGGGAAGACTTACGACAAGAATCCCACTCGCACCTGTCTCACGCAATGCCACACGGACCGCAAGGAATTTTGCGAAAAGTGCCACGACTATGCCGGCGTTTCCGATCCAAATTGCTGGAATTGCCACAACGATTCCCACCCAGCTTCCGGAGGCGCCTCATGAGGAGCATGCCATGAAGATTACGAGAAAAGATTTCTTGCGGGTTTCGGGTCTGGGCTTGCTGGCGTTGGCAGGGAAGAAGGCTGTCCGCGCGGTGGCCGACCGATCCATTGTGCGAGTGGCATCCACGCCGCCACCAAAACCCGTTCGCTGGGGCATGGCAATCGACCTCCAAAAGTGCCGGAAGAACGACGGCTGCGAGCGTTGCATCAAAGCCTGCGACTCCACGCACAACGTGCCGCAGTTCGGCGATCACGCGCATGAGATCAAGTGGATATGGAAAGAGCCTTTCAACAACGTGTTTCCCGCCGCGCAAACCGATTACACGCGCCAGTTCTTCGGAGATCTCCCGGTAATGCTGGCTTGCAATCACTGCGCAGATCCTCCCTGCACGGGTGTCTGCCCGGTGGACGCGACCTGGCGACGGGACAACGGCGTGGTCACCATCGATTTTCATCGCTGCATCGGTTGCCGCTATTGCATGGCGGCGTGCCCCTACGGCGCGCGCAGTTTTAACTGGCAGGACCCTCGGCCCGCCATCGCCACGATAAATCCCGATTTCCCAACCCGGACGAAAGGTGTGGTTGAGAAGTGCAATTTCTGCGAAGAGCGGCTGGCGAAGGGACAAGGACCGGCTTGCGTGGAGAGCTGCGAAGAAAAGGCGCTAGTGTTCGGCGACCTCGAGCAGCCCGATTCCGAAATACGCCAGCTGCTGCGCTCGCGCTTTGCAATGCGGCGCAAAGCGGAGTTGGGCACGGGCCCTGCCGTATATTATATTGTCTAGTGTTCTTATGGTAATACTTACAAATGCGTCGACGGAAAGCCGTAAATACTGGCTCTGGGTCAGTTCGCTCCTCTGCGTGATTCTCGCGGGATCGCTCTGCTACGTCTTGCAACTAAGGAACGGGTTGGCCGTCACCGGACTCAGCCGCGATGTGAGTTGGGGCCTTTACATTGCGCAATTCACTTTCTTTGTGGGCATAGCCGCTTCCGCGGTCATGGTGGTTCTGCCCTACTACCTGCACGATTACAGACAATTCGGGCGCCTTACTTTGCTCGGCGAACTGCTCGCGGTCACGGCAGTCACAATGTGCATGCTTTTCATCTTCGTCGACCTGGGCCAGCCTTCGCGGATTTTTAACATCGTGCTTCATCCCCAGCCGCAGTCCGTGATGTTCTGGGACATGATTGCGCTCAGCGGCTATTTGCTGATGAATGCCGTGATCGCCGTGGTCACGCTGACCGCGCAACGCCAGCAGGTACCCGTTCCCGGCTGGATCAAGGGTGTCGTCATCTTTTCCATTCCGTGGGCGATCAGCATTCACACGGTCACCGCCTTTCTCTATAGCGGATTACCAGGCCGCTCGTACTGGCTGACCGCCGTGCTGGCGCCGCGCTTCCTGGCGTCTGCTTTTGCGTCTGGCCCGGCTTTGTTGATCCTTCTGTGTCTCGCCTTGCGGAAGTTGACTGGTTTCGACGCGGGGCGCGAAGCCATCCAGAAGCTGGCGGTCATCGTGACCTATGCTCTCTCCATCAATATTTTCCTGATCCTGGCGGAGGTCTTTACCGCCTTCTACAGCGATATTCCTGCACACGAAGAGCCCTTCAAGTATCTCTTCATCGGCCTCAACGGCGATTACCGGCTGGTTCCGTGGATGTGGCTCTCCGTGCTGCTCTCATGGGGCGCGTTAGCATTGTTGCTGGTTCCCAAGTGGCGAGCCAACGTCACTCTTTTGGTCGTCGCATGCGCATGCGTTTTCGTTTCAATCTGGCTGGATAAAGGGCTCGGACTAATCGTCGGCGGCATGGTGCCTTCACCGCTGGGCGCTGTCACTCGCTATGTGCCGACTCTGCCCGAGTCGACGATCGTCCTGGGGATATGGGCCATCGGCGCATTAATGATCACGGTTTTCTATAGAATCACGCTCTCCGTTTGGAAGGAGAACTGAAACGGATCGTATAAGAGAGACTCGTACTGTGGAGATAGCCAATGACGAATCTACCAACACATTCGAATCGAGCAACGGCCCCTTCCGAGGGCGAAGCGCTCGCGATCGCGCAAACTCGCCTGAACGAAGATTGGCTCGCAGTGTGGATAGGCCTGTTCGTATTCGCGCTGTCGCTGACGCTGCTGTTTGGAATTGACCTGCTGGGATGGACAATCACAACTTCCGTTTGGACCGCTCCATCGAAAGCCCTGGCTCCCGCCTCCAAGCTCTATGCTCATCTGCCAGCTTCGCTCGCGCTGATCGCAACCTATTTCTTCCTGCTGGTTGTGCTGCTGGTGGGAGCGAAGGCTCTGCGGGCCGATCTCAAACGCTTCGCCGTGGGCTTCACGACGATATTCATCGTCAGTTATGCCTGCTGGTTTCTGGGGAGTTGGGCCTACATCGCCGCTACGCCAGACAAGCGGCCAGCGTTGAAGATCCTATGGTCGCTCAGTCTGACTAACGAGTCGGGATTCATCATCGCGTTGCTCGCAGGCTTGGTCGTCGGCAATTTCCTTCCGGGCGTGGCCAGGTCGCTGAAAGAGGCCGTCCGCCCTGAGCTATATATCAAGACCGGCATCGTGATCCTGGGCGGTTTTCTGGGGATTGCAGCTCTGGAGCAGCGACAGCTGGCGACTTCGGTCATCCTTCGCGGTGTCTGCGCCATCATCGAGGCCTACCTGATTTACTGGCCGATCGTGTACTTCATCTCGCGGCGCTATTTCGGTTT
>JBAVYO010000427.1:0-2258 GCA_049698855.1 Terriglobales bacterium | reverse complement strand
CTTCGAGGTTGTCTTTAAACTTATGGCGGGTCGTGTGCTGCATGTCCCTTAACAGGCCTGCATCGCAGCCGCCGGCGGACTTGCCTCCGGCCTTCTTGATCTCGTCGTAAGTGGAATCGGTGAAGCGGAAGACGGCCTGGGTGAAGTTCTCGCTGAATTCATTTTCTTTTGTGAGGAGCTTGAGGCTGGCGCGCTCTGAATCGATTGGCGCATCGAGCGCAAAACTGCCGTCGCCGTTGAATACAGCGCCGGTGACTTTGCCATTGACAGGAGTGACAAAGCACACGGTCCCAGAGCGAAAGTTGAAAGTCCCAGCGTCACGCTTCAGCTGAAAATTAGTTACGCTGACGGCCTCGCCGCCGAGCGTGAGATTGCGGAGTTGCTGGTAAGTTGGGTCGGAGTTGGGAGCCGGAGGCGTGTTCTCAATAGCGAGGAGGGGAAGAGATGGGGCGAGGAAAAAGAAAACGATGAGAGAGATGTTACGACACAGAAATGGCATAAATTTCTTCCTATAAAAGAAATTAGAACCGTGGACCCGAGTTTTACCTACGGACTAAACCGGACGTTACAAGGCATTGGCCGAGCACTTGTTGGCGCCTAATTTTTCACGGTCATCGTATCCGAGTCAACAGCCTTTTTACCTGTTACCCCTTCCAGGCCAGCCAAGACTCCGCGATAGTCACTCTTGTCGCACTGAATAGCGAGGCCACCTTTCTTATCGCCATCGGCCCAAGTTAATCCTACGTAGTGTTTCTTTGACTTGGTGAGGGCCATGAGTCCACCGATGCCGAGGCTTATAACGGCCAGCCCGATGGCAGCGCCGACGCGCCGATGAACATCCTGGCCGTAGCTGATTTCGGTGATTGCGGACGCCGGAATATTGGCGATTTCAGCCTTGTCTTTGAGCAACGTGATGTGATCGGCACTGATAACGAGTTGCATTCCTGCGCCAGTCTTCTGGTCAGGAAGAGAGCCGCCATCGTAGGTGACCTTATACCCAGCGTCTGTTGCGAACGTAGAAACTGGAATCAAGAAACAAAGCAGCACTGCGGTAAGAATTCGAACCGTATTCATATTTCTCCTCCGGCTTCGAGCCTTCGTTTTGCCGTAACCCCGAAAGGGTTACAGAGCCAGCTAATATACGCCTGAGAGGGTGAAATATCGGTGATGTAAGCACAAAATAAAAAGGTAGCGCTTTTCGGAGAGTGTTTTGCGAAGCGGGGCTGAAGTCGGGAGCGAGCATATTCCTCGGTGTCCCCTCGGCTTCGCTCGGGGCAGGCTCTCACTGCGCAAGCGCGGCTGCGGACGAACTCCGTTCGGCATTCCCCCAGCGGCTGGAAGCCGCCATTCAATTCACGGCTTTACGGCACGAGTAGAACTCGTGCCCTTCCCCAAACCACCTCGAAACTCAGTTTTTCAGCTAGTGGTGCGGCTGAAGCCGCACCCTTTCAAGGCGCCTGTCGAGGCTGACGGGCCGTGTAGGGAGAACTGACAACTGAGGGGTGAAAACTAACCTTAGTACTTTGGCATTTTGGGGTCGATTTTTTCGGCCCAGGCTGTGATTCCGCCGGTCAGGTTATAGACCTTCTTGAAGCCTGAGCGGCGCAGGAAGTTCACGGCTTTGGCGCTGCGTCCGCCCATTTTGCAGTGGGCTATGATTTCGCGGCTGGAATCGAGTTCGCTCACGCGTTTGGGCAAATCGCCGACGGGAATGAGATATCCGCTCAAGTTACAGATCTGATACTCGTGGGGCTCGCGGACGTCGAGAATGAAGATATCGGCCTTAGCGTCGAGTTTCTTCTTCAGATCCTCAACCGAGATGGAGGGAACATCGTTGCCGGCGGGTTCTTCCTGTCCGCGGATGCCGCAGAATTCCTCGTAATCGATCAGCTTAGTAACTGTGGGATTCTTGCCGCAGACCGGGCAGTCGGGGTTCTTACGCAGCTTTAGCTCGCGGAACTTCATGGCGAGCGAGTCGACCAGCAGCAGGCGTCCGGCGAGCGATTCGCCCTGACCAAGGATGAGCTTGATGGTTTCGGTGGCCTGGATCACGCCGACCAGACCGGGCAAAATGCCGAGCACTCCGCCTTCGGCGCATGAGGGAACCAGACCCGGAGGAGGCGGCTCGGGATAGAGGCAGCGGTAACACGGGCCGTCCTCGGTGGCGAAGACGCTGGCCTGGCCTTCAAAGCGGAAAATGGAGCCGTAGACGTTGGGCTTGCCAGTGAGCACGCAGGCGTCATTGACCAGATAGCGAG
>JBAVYO010000426.1:0-3030 GCA_049698855.1 Terriglobales bacterium | reverse complement strand
GAGGACGGATTATTGTAAGGAGAGGAAGATTCGTCCATTCAAACTCCTAAATGCTTACCCGCTTGTCATTCCGAGCCGTCCGCAGCCGCGATAGCGGTGAGAACGAGCGAGGAATCTGCATGTGGCCCGGTGCCCCCGGAGCCTGCCCTCAGCTTGTCGCAGGGTTCTCGCCCGTTTTTTGGGCGCTAACCTGGGAGCGAAAACTACGCCCCCGCGCCCGGCGCCGCCGCAATCGTCTCCACAATCTCCGGAGGCAATCCAAACCGCACATTCTCCGGCATGATCTCTAATTCCTGCACATCCCCAAATCCCTTGCCGCCCAGATACTCCACCACTTCCCGCACAAGGTGCTCGGGAGCCGAAGCCCCGGCCGTCAAGGCCACCCGTTTCACGCCCTTTAACCAATCTGCCTTGATATTGCTGTAATTATCAATTAGATGCGCCTCGGTCCCTAAACTCCGCGCAACTTCGACCAGCCGCTTGGAATTCGAGCTATTATCCGATCCCACCACCAGCAGCAGGTCCGCATCCGATGCCACATGCTTCACCGCAACTTGCCTGTTTTCCGTGGCATAGCAGATGTCCTGTGCCGCCGGCCCCTTGATATTCGGGAATCGCTTCCGCAGGGCTGCAATAATGTCGCGCGTCTCATCCAAGCTCAGTGTAGTTTGCGTCAGGTAAGCCACCCTATTGGGATCAGGCAGCGTCACCGAGGCCACTTCCGCCGGCGACCCCACTACCTGCGTCACCGCCGGTGCCTCGCCCAGCGTCCCAATCACTTCATCGTGATCGCGGTGCCCAATCAAAATCAGCGAGTACCCTTCTTTCGCGAACTTGACCGCCTCTACGTGAACCTTCGTGACCAGCGGACAGGTTGCATCGATCACCCTCAACTTCCGCACCTTGCTGTGTTCACGCACCTCGGGAGACACGCCATGCGCGCTATAAATCACGCGCTCACCTTCGGGCACCTCGTCCACCGAGTCCACAAAAATTGCGCCCTTATGCTGTAGTTCTTCGACCACGAACCGGTTGTGGACAATCTCCTTGCGCACATAAATCGGGGGCCCGAACGCTTCCAGCGCAATCCGAACAATGTCAATGGCCCGTACCACACCGGCGCAAAACCCTCGCGGCTTCAAGAGCAATAACTGTTTGCTTTCCGACAAATGCCTACCCTCACCCCTATCGGGAACCTCTGCCATGTCCTCAGAAAAATACTACCTCTTGGGAAAACCGGCGCGCCCCGCAGTTCGTTTTTTCGTGCGAACCTAACCTCGGGCCAACCCTTGGACCTGTTTTCATCGTTGCCGTTCTGATTCCCTCGTGACTGCTCTCACGAGGGCGGCTACTGAGCGGAAATTCCGTCTCAGCAACCCCACACTGTTAGGGTATCGTACCCCGCCAAAGGATGCTTAAAGTTACTCTAAGCGTACCGGAAAATGCACTCCCGGGTCAAAGTAAGCCTTTGTGGATGTATGGATTAGCACCCAAAGCGGGAGCTTGTGAAAGGTGCATCCTGGATATGCTTAACCGAAACTACAACGCCTGAACCTAAACTATCTCGTAACCAAGGCGGCCAGCAAGCCCGATACAGAATGTTAACAACCTGGCTTCTTATAATCGACGAGCACCATGATAATGACGCCTCGATTGATACGATGTGTCGAATAAAGGGAATCTGATGAAGCGTCCGATCTTTGCTCTCTGGGTTCTGTTTGCATTCGGCGGCCTGAGCGCGCAGACGCCTGTCTGGCAACCATCGCCGGGACATACGCAAGTGCCAATATGGCCGGGAAAGCCGCCCAATGCGCGGCCGGTCGCGGGACCCGAGGTCATAACAAGGGATAAAGACTTTCTGATTGCCGGCCAGCCGGTGGCTGGCGTAGGCAAAGTCTCCCGGCCTACGATGACGGTTTACTCGCCAGAGGGAGAGAATACCGGTGTTGCGGTCGTCGTGTTTCCCGGCGGTGGTTATTGGGAACTGGCCATCGATCTTGAAGGCACGGAGGTCTGCGACTGGCTGACATCCAAGGGGATCACGTGTGTGCTTTTGAAGTATCGCGTGCCGGGTTATAGATTGTTTCCGAGATCGGGGCCGTATCCCAAATCGCCGATGGCGCTAGAAGACGCGCAGAGGACGCTCGGGCTAGTGCGCTTTCACGCCGCCGAGTGGCACATCGATCCGCACAAAATCGGAGTGCTTGGTTTTTCGGCAGGCGGGCATCTGGTGGCGGCGGCGAGCACGCACTTTAAAAAGCGTTTGTACCGGCCTGTTGACGCGGCCGACAAAGAAAGCTGTCGCCCCGATTTTGGCGTGGCTCTTTATCCGGGGCATATGCTGGAGAATACTTCGCAGAATTTTCAGTTGAATCCGTATGTTCCTGTTACCCGCCAGACGCCGCCTACTTTTATTCTGCAAGCCGAGAATGACCCAGTAGATCCCATACAGAACTCGCTGGTTTACTATGCTGCTCTGAAGAATGCTGGCGTTCCCGTAGAGATGCATTTGTATGCGGAGGGCGGTCATGCCTTCGGGCTGCGCCGCTCGAAGTTCCCGATAACAGGATGGCCTCAATTGGTGGAGGCTTGGCTGGGTACGATCGGGATGATTTCTGAGTAGATGTTTGAGTGCCCCGTAGTTACCAAAGGAGTGCGCATGCCCACGCAAAACGATGCTCTAATAGATCGCCTTTCCCGATATCGCGAAATTACGATCACCGTAACCGGGAGAAAGTCAGGACGCGCCATCTCAATCCCAGTCTGGTTCGTATTGGAGGACGACAAGCTTCACCTTCTGCCGGTGCAGGGGTCGGACACACAGTGGTACAAGAACGTTCTCAAAAAGCCTACGATTCGGATCTCCGCACGCGGCGCAGAGGCGGAGTTTGAAGCCGTTCCTATCACTGATGCCGCGCGGGTCTCGTCTGTGATCGACAAATTCCGCGCCAAGTACGGAGCCGGCGACGTGAAGAAGTACTATTCCAAGTTCGACGTTGCCGTCCTCGCCGAGATGCAGTGATCCTGAGG
>JBAVYO010000425.1:0-6259 GCA_049698855.1 Terriglobales bacterium | reverse complement strand
GCCTTACTATCAATACTTTAACTCATTTTTGGTAGGGGGGGGGCCCCCCCCACACATTTCTGAATTCTCACCCGCCGATGGGCCCCACATCCTCGAGCGGTTTAAGGTTTTCTCCGCGCCTCCGCGCCTCCGCGCCTCCGCACCTCCGTGGTGAAAAAAGGCAGAGTAGATTAGAAGGCTAAGGAGTCGCCATGCGCTTCATCGACCGCGAAGAAATCTCCCGACGCCTCACTTACGAAGTCTGCATCCCCATCGTGCGCAATGCGATGATCGCGTTTTCTCGCGGCGAAACCAGGCAGCTTCTGCGCTCCATTCTTCCGTTGTCCGAAGGCCGTCTTTTTGGCGTCATGCCAGGCGCGCTCGGCGCGAACGCTCCATTTGGCGCAAAGCTGATCAGCGTTTTCCAGGAGAACTTTTCCCGCGGAATTCAGTCCCATCAGGGCCTCGTCATCCTCTTCGATCCCGATTCTGGCGCGCCCGTTTGCGTTCTCCATGCCGGAGAGATCACCGCCATTCGCACCGCCGCCGCGAGTGCGGTCGCGACCGACGCCCTGGCCCGCAAGGACGCTTGCCGTCTCGCCCTCCTCGGCTACGGCGAACAAGCCGAGACTCACGCCCGCGCGATCGGCAAGGTCCGCAATCTCGAATCCATCGTCGTTTGGGGACGCTCGCCCGACCGCGCCGGCGCCTTCGCCGAGCGCATGAAAAAGGAACAAAAAATTCCAGTCACGCCAGCAGCAACCGTCCAACAGGCAGTCGCCGAAGCCGACATCATCTGCACGGTCACGTCTGCAACCGAGCCGATCCTCAAGGGCGCGTGGGTGCGTCCGGGCGCGCACGTGAATCTGGTCGGATCAGGCTACGCGGGTCCTACGGAAGTCGATAACGATCTCGCCGTCCGCTCGCGCTTTATTGCCGACAGCCGTGAGGGCGTTCTGCAACAAGGCGCAGAGTTCTTGCGAGCCAAACAAGCTGGCCTGATCGGCGACGATCACATCGTCGCTGAGATCGGTCAGGTGTTAGCAGGAGAAATCGAAGGCCGCCGCTCGCCCGAGGAGATCACGGTCTACAAATCGCTGGGCCATATCGTTCAAGACCTGGCCAGCGCGTGGGCGCTCTTTTCGCAGCCGGAATGATTTAGTCGTGATACCGCCGCTCGCCCGCCGGAATGGCCACGTTCAGCCGGTTCTGCATCGGCGGCAGCGGACAAGTCGCATACGGCGTAAACGCGCACGGCGGATTGATCAGCCGATTGAGATCGAGCCACAACTCGCCCGGTTGCCCAACTCCGTGGTCGGGCAATTCGGTATACAAAAAGCGGCCCGCTCCGTACGTAGTCGTCTTGCTGGTCGCATCGCGCATAATAAAAAACAGCTCGGTCGATTTCGGATCCTCCAGCACTGGCTCCAGTCGCACCGTTTGCCCGTCAATCGTAAACTCTGCCGCGCCCGGCGCTGGGAGATGTGTCGTGGTCCCAAGCACAGTCGGAATGTCGAGCACCTTTGGCGGGTTATAAGGAATCCAGCGTGCATGCACGCGATAGGCGGCGTCTGGCGGATACCAGCGCAATCCGTGAAAGCCCACGCGTGTCGGCGCCTGCGGATCTTTAATCCGCAGCGCAAAGCGCCCGTCCCGATTGATCAAAATGATTGTGATCGTGCCGATAGTCAGCCTCGATGGCTTCTCAGCGTCGTCCGCGCGCAGCGCCTTTTCCTGCGCAGCGTGTCCATCTACAACAAAGTCTTTTGGAAATCCGCCAGCCGGAGCCAGCAGCCGCAGACTGCTTTTCTCCAGACGCACTACCCCGATATGCTCCGGCACTTTAGCGGCAATCTGTATGCGATTATCCTTGCCCGCTCCAAAACTGTTGTCCCCATCGCGCAGCCAATCCAGCCCGATCAGAGAGAGCCAGCCCTCAGGAGCTTGCAAGCCCTCCGCGCGCTTGGCTCGCCACGATTCAACCTCGCTGGCCCATTTGCTCTGGTCCGAGGCTGTATGTTCCGACGCATTCCGATCCGGCGAGTTCTTGCCGGACGAAGCGCTCATCGCGAGCGAGGCCGATAAGAGGGCGATTGCAACCATGGCCGCTAAGAAAGTGCTTTTCATGCTGAACCCCATCCCTGAAGACAAAAAGACCCTGCCCATGAACGGAACAGATGTCATTGTACCGTGGACCTACTCGCCGCACCGGCGAGAGGATCGGCGCTCAGCTGGGCGGCTCAAGCTTGTACTCATGGATAAGGAGCGTGCGCAGCGCTTCGTAAAGCCGCTCGCGTTCTTCTTCCAAGGCCATGCTCTGCCCAGCGAGCGAGGTAAGCCGGTCGTTGATCGCGTGCCGCGCTTGTTCGCAGGCTGCGGCTAGTTTGACGCCGTCGTGCTCCTGTAGTGCTTTCTCGTACAGCGGTTCCCATTCGGCCGACATCAGAATTCACACCTCCCAGGGTTCAGAAGGCGGACTGATGGCTCGGGCCTAAGCCATGTGTCAACACCATACACACAGCCGCGCTGCCATCCGCTTTACTCGGACGGTAGCGCGTTCGACAGTCCCCCTCGTAGTCAAATTAGACTAAAATCGGGGGTCAAGTCTGTGATTACACCGTAAATTGATTTCGCAGGAACCAAGTTGCGAAACTCGCCCTCCCGAAATCTGCAATATCCGGGCCTGTGGCGTTATCCCTGCCCATCGCCGGTCTTCAGAGTAGTGCCTGTACCCTAGCCCGCCTCTCTTCGAAATGTGGCGGCGGCTCTGCGCGGCCAGGACGGAGCAGAGCTCCGTCCCCACAAAACCTCCGTCTCTTTAGCCTCGCCTCTTGACCACTCTCGCCCCACCCGATAGCCTTTTCCTATCTGCTCATGGCCGCTCCTGACACGCCCGATGCGAGTCCCGTAACCAATTCACGGGAAAGCGCTTCCGTCCTCGATCCTGACTCCGCTAAATCGCAACTTTCGCCCGGCGATGGGGTTTCCACCAATGTGAGCAGCGCAGCCGACATTAGCTTGGCCATGGACCGCTTGGCGATGGACAGCGGCTTTCTGAACTTGGCCGGAACCCCGTCATCGGCCTCCGTTAACCGCGCTGTCTCCACCGAAGAGGCGACCACCGATGCTGACGTGATGCTCCGGGTCAAGGCCGGCGACGAATCGGCCTTCAGCTATCTGGTTCAAAAATACCGCCGGCCGCTCGTCGGGTTCATGTACCGGCTGTGCCACAATCCGGCAACCGCTGAGGAACTGGCTCAGGAAGTTTTTCTGCGCGTGTATCGCTCGCGCTTGACTTACGAGCCGAGCGCCAAGTTCAGCACGTGGCTTTATCGGATTGCAACCAATCTGGCTGTCAACCACGCCCGCGACACTCGTCACGAGCGCCCGGAAAACACCGTGCGCCTCGACGAACCGGATCAGGAAACAGGCAGCACTCCCGATCTGGCCGACGAATCGATCACCGCGGAAGAGCAACTCCTCAAGCGGGAGCGGCTGGCCGCCATTCGCAGTAAAGTCAACGCCCTGCCCGAGCGGCAGCGCATGGCCGTCATGATGCACAAGTACCAGCAGATGGACTATCGACAGATTGCCGCCGTGATGAAACTAAGCGAGTCGGCAACAAAGTCGTTGCTGTTCCGCGCCTACGAAACACTGCGCGAACAGTTGAAAGAATTTGTTTCGGGAAAATAAGAGGGACGTTGTATGGATTGCAAGGAGATTCACGAACTGTTGCCGGACTTGGCGGCTGGCTTCGCAGTTTCGACGCCGGAGGCCGAAAAACACATCGCATCGTGTAAAGCCTGCGCTGCCAAGTTGCGCGATTTTCGTCAGACCATGGCGCTGCTCGACGAGTGGCAAGTGCCCGAGCCATCGCCTTATTTCGATACCCGCCTTCAGGCGCGCCTGCGTGAGGAAATGGCGCGCCCGCCTGTCCCCTGGTATCAACGCGTGTTTCAGGGCGTTATGATGCGTCCGGTCGCAACCATGTCCCTGGCCGCAGTCCTGTTTACGGTCGCTATCGTCGCCGGCAACCGCTCCTATATTACGGAGACCGACACTATTGCGACCAAGCCTCCCGTGGTTGGCTTGCCCGTGCAGCCCGGAACCGCGGTCGGCGATCTGCAGGCGCTCGAGAAAAACGACGATCTCTATGCCGATTTCGATGTGCTCGACGAACTGCAAGTGCAGGATGACGTAACCGCGAATCCGTAAAAGCGGCGATTTTGAGTCGCGTAAGTTTTGGGCAAAGGTGATTTTGGGTGGCGCATCGCTTTAGCGCTACGGTAAGCGCTGCATAATTCACGGCGGCTTGAGCCGCTGAGGGCAGACACTCTGAACGTGCCATGTTGAGGAAGGCAAAACTCGCAATCTGTCTGGCGGCCTTGCTACTGGCTGTATCCGCGTCTGCCCAGATGCGTTCCCAGCCACGATCCGCGCCGCACCCACAGGCCGCCCCGCGAACGCCCCATAACAACGGACCGTCCCATCCCATGTCCGGCCCACGGCCGCCGCACAATCAGCCCGGCCACGCTGGAGCCTGGTTGCGCAACTACAAAAACCTGTCTCCCGAGCAGCAGCGGCGCGCCCTCGAAAGCGATCCTCAATTCCGTAGGCTTCCGCTGCAACAGCAAAAGCAACTGCAAAACCGCCTGCAGCACTTTTCCAACCGGCCACCGCAGGAGCAGGAGCGCATGCTAAGCCGCATGGAAACCTGGGAGCACCTGACACCCGGCCAAAAACAGCAGTCGCGCCAGATGTTTCAGCAGTTCCGCCAGCTGCCTCCCGACCGCCGTCAGGCGGTGAATCGCGCCATTCGCGGCATGCGCGATCTGACACCCGAGCAGCGCGACCGCCTCATCAATTCCGATCAATATCGAAGAGATTACTCACCGAGTGAGCGCAGCATCCTGAATGGCGCTGCTCATCTGCCGCTTGCCCCCGGCGGCCTGTAAACCGACACCGCCTGGAGAAGTCCGGCGCATCGGATTCCGAATCCCCATCTGACGTGCGATAGGCTTTCTTCGCTGCGATTACTCCCTGAAAATATTCTTAGCGATAAAGAAAACGTTCGCCGGCCGTTCCGCCAGCCGCCGCATAAAATATGGATACCATTCCGTGCCGAACGGAACATACACCCGCACTCCCCAGCCGTCCTTCACCAGAGACTGCTGCAGATCCCGCCGTATGCCGTGCAGCATCTGGAACTCAAAGGCATCCTTGCGAATATTTTCGCGCGTAGCAAACGCCTTCGCCTCATTGATAATGTTCTCGTCGTGCGTGGCCAACCCGTGAAACACTCCGCTCTTCATCAGGGTCTTCATCAGCTTCACGTAGCTGGCGTCCACTTCCGACTTTTTCTGGAACGCGATCTCCGCCGGTTCCTTATAAGCGCCCTTGCAGAGCCGTATGCGAATGCGGTCCGTCAGCAGCTTTTCAACGTCAGCCTCAGACCTCCGCATATAGGCTTGGATCACGGTCCCCACCGCCCCGGCATTGCCGGGCTCGCGATGCAATGCGTGCACAAAGTCGAGCGTGCGCTGCGTATAGGGAGATCCCTCCATATCCACTCGCACAAAGTTCTTCGGCGTCATACTTGCGGCCTTTGCGACCAGCCCGCGCACAATGTCATAGGCCATCGTCTCGTCCACATCGATCCCCATATGCGTCAGCTTAAGGCTGATGTTGGCGTTCAACTTGGCGGCGGAGATTTGATCGAGCATGCTGTGGTACAGTTTCTCGCTGGCCCGCGCCTCCGCGACATTGGTGACGTTCTCGCCCAGGTTGTCGATGGAAACACCTGCGCCCATCTTATTAAGCGCCGCCGCCGCGCGTACAGCATCCGCAACTTCCATCCCGGCGACAAAGCGCGCCGACGTTCGCTGCCCGAAGCTCGACCGCTCCGCGATTGCGCGCAGTGATCGGCTCTCGGAAAGCGCGATAAACAATGCCCTTAACATTGGAACCTCGATATTTGCCCGCACAGCATGCAGACCTTCAGCGTCGAGGCCTCGCACGGCGCGCCTAATTGTGACGGATTGTTACTGCCAGAGACGTTCATTGGCATTACATTATTTTTTACCACAAACGGACCTTTTTCCGCGTGATTGCCGTCACTTGGAGTTGGGCTTTAGGCTTTGGCATTTGGCATTTGGCGTTTGGCGTTTGGCAAAAAAACAATGCCAGCCTCCGAGGGCCCAGCGCCCAAAGCCTAAAGCCCAAAGCCTAACAGCCAAGAAGCAATTGACTAGTCATCTGACTAGTCAGTACAATACAGAGA
>JBAVYO010000424.1:0-8613 GCA_049698855.1 Terriglobales bacterium | reverse complement strand
ATGCTGGGGGCAATCGAGTCGCTGATGTCGGCCGTCGTCTCCGATAGGATGTCAAGCGACCGCCACAATCCGAACGTCGAACTGGTCGCGCAGGGAATTGCCAATGTCGTTTCGCCCATGTTTGGCGGTCTGCCCGCTACAGGAGCCATCGCGCGCACCGCAACCAACATTCGCGCGGGAGCGCAATCGCCGGTCGCGGGCATGATTCATTCGCTCACACTGCTCTCGATTCTTCTCTTCGCGTCGCATTGGGTTCGCTTTGTGCCGATGGCGGTGCTGGCGGGCATTTTGATGGTCGTTTCCTACAACATGGGTGAGTGGCTGGAAATACCGTCGCTGCTCAAGCTGACGAAAACCGACGTGAGCGTCTGGCTGGTGACTTTCGCACTGACCGTCTTTGCCGATCTGACGGTTGCCGTACAGGCCGGAATGATCCTGGCCGCGCTGCTCTTCATCAGCCGCGTGGCCGCGACCACAACCGTCTCGCAGGTCACCGACGACTACGTTGAAGACGGACGCGTCCACATTTTGCAGGATAAGGACATTCCTTACTACGCAACCATCTTCCGCATCCACGGGCCGTTTTTGTTTGGCGCAACCGACAAGATCGACCTGGTCACCGAGAACATGCACAAGCTGCCGCCGGTGGTGATCCTGCGGTTAAGAAATATGACCGCACTCGACGCGACGGGATTGTTCGCGCTGGAAGAAGTGGCACGCAAATTGAAGGCCAGCGGCCGCGAATTGATTTTGTGCGGCGCACGAGAACAGCCTCTCCGCCTCATTCAGCAGACCGAATTCGAGGAACTGGTCGGCAAACAAAACATCTGCGAAAACGTGCAGGAAGCTCTCAGCCGCGCCGAGGAAGCATTCGAGCGGCTGCAACCGGCCGGAGCAACGTCCGCTAGCTAGATCCCTCAAGTTCGGGGAGTAGATGTGG
The DNA here is from genome assembly GCA_049698855.1 of Terriglobales bacterium. Lineage (GTDB taxonomy): Bacteria > Acidobacteriota > Terriglobia > Terriglobales > Acidobacteriaceae > Acidiflorens. Next base: position 7,673 of record JBAVYO010000424.1, on the reverse strand, counting down.
GTTAATGGCGGGCAAGAATTCAGAAATATGAGGGGTCTCTGGAGACTGGCGCAGTTTTCGATGATGTACTGTCGAGGTATCTTCGCAGCGATTGTGGTGCAAGTCTGTGATGAGCGTACGAGAAAAATGTGATGAAAGAAGTTGGGCGATCGCGACGTTCAGGTAAGCCCAGGATAAGTTGCCGCCGGTAGCAGGTGATGAAGTGCAGATGGTTCGCGCCGTGTAGCGATGAAGCTGTCTGGTCACAGCCAAGAGCATAGCGAAACGCACTCTGTGGCTGTGACCGCGCCCTCGGTCAGATTGTGACGAAAGCCCACACATCGCAAAATGCGGGATGTCTAGGGCAACCCCGCCACTCGGTCATTCTTGAGCAAAACAGTACAGCGTCCATGTCTACGCGAGTTGATACTTCTTGCGAGGGCTGGCTTGGAATGCCTGAATGATTTGCTGGGTGAATGGCCCGCTTCTGGGAATTCACAAACCTCCAATGAGCTTTCTTCTTCAATAGTTCGCTCCCACAGGCGGGGGCTGCGCAGCCGTGCGAAGAGTCCCCACGCTTCTCTGAGATAGGCTCCTGGCGGATGGAGCAAAAACAGGAGAACGATCACAAGTGAAATCGAATCCAGATAAGCCCGAATCGAAGCCGGAGTCTAATCCGGCTCCGAAGGATGACAGGGAATATCTGAAGACCCTCGCCATGCCTGAGTTCCTGAAGAAGCTCGCGTCATCGGCAGACGGAATCACTCAGGCCGAGGCCGAGAAGCGCCTGGCGCAATACGGTCCGAATGAGATCGCGGAAAAGAAGACCAATGAATTCCTCAAGTTCCTCACGTATTTCTGGGGTCCCATCCCTTGGATGATTGAAGCGGCGGTCATTCTATCGGCAGCTGTCCAACATTGGCTGGACTTTTTTATCATTCTCCTTCTGCTTTGTTCCAACGCAGTGGTCGGATTCTGGGAAGAGCACCAGGCGGGTAACGCCATTGCAGCCCTGAAGGCCAAGTTGGCGATCAATGCGAAAGTTAAGCGAGACGGCAAGTGGCTGAATCCTAAGGCGAGCGAACTGGTGCCGGGAGACGTCGTCCGTCTCCGCCTCGGCGACATCGTTCCAGCAGACGCGCGCTTGCTCGATGGAGATTCCATCGAGGTAGATCAGTCGGCATTGACCGGCGAGTCCTTGCCCGTCACCGCTAAACCTGGCGGAGCAGTGTTTTCCGGGTCAATCGTTCGTCAGGGTGAAATCGATGCGGTGGTGTATGCCACTGGGACGAACACCTACTTCGGCAAGACCGCGCAAATGGTGCAGGAGGCCAATACTGTCAGCCACTTCCAAAAGGCGGTGCTGAAGATCGGCGACTACCTGATTGTTCTCGCGGTTGCGCTGGTTGTGTTGATCCTGATGGTTGCGCTCTTCCGAGGCGACAAAGTCCCCACCACGCTGGAATTCTGCCTGGTGCTTCTGGTTGCTGCGATTCCTGTGGCGATGCCTACGGTGCTGTCGGTGACGATGGCCGTGGGCGCGCGTCTGCTGGCGAAGAAGGAAGCCATTGTAACCCGCCTGTCGGCCATTGAGGAATTGGCTGGCGTGGATGTGCTGTGCTCGGACAAGACCGGCACACTCACTCAGAACAAACTTACGCTGGGTGATCCTTTCAGCGTGGACGGTATCGCGTCCGATCAGATCATTCTGTGGGCTGCGCTCGCCTCGCGTGCGGAAGACAACGACACCATCGACCTTGCCGTGATTGGCGGCGTGAAAGATGACAAGGAACTGAAGAGCTTCCAGGTGCTTCACTTTCAGCCCTTCGATCCGGTTCATAAGCGCACTGAAGCCACTGTCAAAGGAGCAGACGGGAAGCAATTCTTTGTGGCCAAGGGCGCCCCGCAGGTGATTCTGGAGATGTCGACCAACGCCGCTGAGGTCAAGCCAGGGGTCGAGAAAGCCGTCAACGAATCTGCGGGACGCGGCTTCCGTTCCCTTGGCGTAGCCAGGGCAGATGAGCAAGACAAATGGAAGTTCGTCGGCATGTTGCCCCTGTTCGACCCGCCACGCGAGCAAGCCAAGGCAACCATTGCGAGCGCCCGACAGATGGGCGTGGACGTCAAGATGGTTACGGGCGATCAGATCGCAATCGCAAGAGAGACCTCAAAACAGCTCGGGTTAGGCACAAACATCCTGGATGCCAGCGCGCTGGGCGATACCAAGAGGCAAGAGTCTTCGCAGACTCAGGAAGCGATCGAAAAAGCCGACGGTTTTGCCCAGGTGTTTCCCGAACACAAATACCACATTGTCGATGTTCTTCAACAGCGCGGCCACATTGTCGGCATGACTGGCGATGGTGTCAACGACGCGCCCGCGCTTAAGAAGGCCGACTGCGGAATCGCCGTCTCCGGCGCGACGGATGCGGCGCGGGCGGCAGCATCCATTGTGCTGCTGACCTCCGGCCTGTCGGTGATCATTGACGCCATCAAGGAAAGCCGCCGTATCTTCCAGCGAATGAACAGCTATGCCATCTACCGCATCGCGGAGACGCTGCGTGTGCTGTTCTTCATGACGCTCGCCATTCTGGTGTTCAACTTCTATCCCCTCACCGCCGTGATGATCGTGATGCTAGCATTGCTCAACGATGGAGCTATCCTGTCCATCGCTTATGACAATGTTCAATACAAAGACAAACCTGAGGCCTGGAACATGCGGCTCGTGCTGGCGATCTCCACTGTGCTGGGCGTCGTCGGGGTTGTCTCTGCGTTTGGTCTGTTCTATCTGGGCGAGCGCGTCTTTCACTTCGACCGCGTGCACATCCAAACACTGATGTACCTGAAGCTTTCTGTAGCCGGACACCTGACCATCTTCCTCACACGCACACGCGGTCCATTCTGGTCCATACGCCCCGCGCGGATTCTATGGATTGCTGTGCTTGGCACACAGATCATAGCAACGTTGATCGCGGTTTACGGGCTATTTATGGTACCGCTCGGCTGGAAGTGGGCAGGGATCGTTTGGGCTTACGCTCTGGTCTGGGCACTCATCAACGACCGCGTGAAGCTGCTCGCCTATCGGATCTTCGATCCGACAAAACCCTCCTTGCCTGAGAAAGAAAGCGGGTGCGCGTGAATGAGGCTTGCGGACGATTTTGTCTCGGGCGCCGGCGGCGTGAGAGGCGGAGCCTCGGATGCGATCAGTCTGCCACCCACCCGTCGCGAAAAGCCGCAAAGGATGGGGCCCTACTTTTGTAACTCTGCTAGCGAAAGGCTGGGCCGCCCGCCATCCTCGGAAAAGTGATAGCGCCAGTTAGTGCATCGACGCTGCCATCGCCATGCTGGCATTTAGATACCGGCTCATGGCCAGATCGACGATTGTCCCAATCATTTCGGTATAGGAAAGCCCGGCGGCTTTCGCGGACATGGCAAATTCCTGGCGGCTGGCCAGCCACGGATTTGGATTCGCCTCGATGACATAGACGTCGCCGTTGGGAGCGAGGCGCATATCGATGCGTCCGTAGTCGCGCAGCTTGAGTGCGCGGTAGGCGGCGAGCGCTGTATCGGACAAGCGCTTGCGGGTTTCATCGTCGAGATCTTCCGCGATCCCCGACTTGGTGAGCTTGTACGCTTCGGTGTTTTTTTCGAACTTCACATCGTAGCTGGCAATTTTCGGGGTTCCTTCGGGAAGGCGCGAGAGATCGAGTTCGACCAGCGGCAAAACCTGCGCTCGCTCGTAGTTGCCGAGAATGCCCGCATAAATTTCGCGGCCTTCGATGTACTCCTCGATCAGCGCCGGAGAATCGAATTCATCCTGTATGTACTGGACACGCTCCATCATTTCTTTGACGTTCTTGACGACCGAGCCGGCATCGATGCCGATCGATCCATCCTCCCACGAGGGCTTCACGATGAGCGGAAAAGAAATGTCATGCGCATGCTCGATGCGTCCGCGATAGGAAGTGGCAAAGAACGGAGTTTTGACGCCGTGGAAGGCAAATATCTTTTTGGCGATCGCCTTGTCCTGGCACATGAAAAGAGAGTGCGGACCAGCGCCGGTAAAGCGCAGCCCAAGCAGATCGATGTAGGCGACCACATTCATTTCCTTGGTGTCGTCGCCGTCGAACGACTCGGTCAGATTGAAGATGAGATCGGCATCGCACTTCGCAAGCGAATGCAGCGACTGCGGACGGCCATCCAGCTCGAAGTAGGACGGCTCGTGGCCAAGCTTTTGGAGTGCCTCGAAAATTTCCTCGCGGTCGGTTTTTTCTTTTTTGGCCTTCTTTACGGGCTTGTGCGGCTTGCGGCCATTGCCATTGCCGTTTCCATTCCCGTTGCCATTGCCCGACTCTTGCTTCGCAGCGGCCGCGACGGGATCTTCGTTCCAGACGTCGTAAAGCAGCGCGATTTTCATCTTTGCTCCAATCATGAAAACTCCTAAAACCGGCTCTGGGCGTTAGGCTCCGGGCTTTGGCCTGATTCGAGAGGCTAACGCCCAATAAGAGCCGGATCTTCTTTTACCGGCTCTCGCTTTTCGGCGCTCGGCTTTCGCGATTCGCATGTGATGCGAACATCACACGAGAATGCGAGAGCCCAGAGCCGAAGGCCCAAAGCCCGCTTTCTTACGGCTGTATAAACTTCCCTTTCGTTACATACGTCATTGCGAGCGCGGTTGCATAGGCCGTGACTTCGGCCAGATGCTCGGCGCTGCGCGTTTTGTCGGCGCGCAGGTCGAGTTCTCCCGCGCGCTTTTCGATGGTGTCAATCAAGGCTTTAATCAGCGGACGCTGCGCTCCCGTCCACTGCGCAACTTTGTCGATAATCGGCTTGCGATGCTGATGGAGAAATTCGCTGGCCGCAAGCGCCGTCTTCTTGCGCTTCGAGACCGGAAACAGATCGCGCAGATCGGTATCCGGAGTGAGTTCCGTAACCGCGACTTCCTCGCGTCCGTTCTGGTGATAGAACTCGGCCAGTGTCGTTTCCATGTCGTCAACGGTAATATCCGCGATACCGCGCCGCCGTGTTGGATCGGCCTTGGCGAGTTTGCGTGCCAGCCGGTCGAGAAATTGCAGCTTCTCCATCGCAGGCCAGCCGCGATAACGTTTGCGCCAGTTCGAGCGCGGTGTGAGCCACACGGCGAATGTTTCGGCAAAGTCTTCGTCGGGATGTTTCTGGGCGTACCACCCAGGCAAATGCCGGACATAGTCGCGCGAAAACGGCGCGGGACGATAGTTGTCGCGATACGGCCGGCGAAACGGACCGAAGATCTGCTTCCACTCCGGCTTGTTGTGCAGCTTGTAAGCGTAAGTGAAAGCGTGTCCCGCTTCGTGGCGCAGATACATCATGATTTCGCGCGCGTCTTCGAGGTCGTGCGTTTCCTCCTCGAGCTGCGCGAGCGCTGGATCGGCAAGATAAAACGGAATGCCGATGATTGGCTCGCCCGAAGGACATCCCCACTCGTCGGTGAGATAGCACGCGGGCCGAAATTTTGGCAGGCCTTTGGCGCCGAGCTCGCTATAGAGCTGCTCAACAAAGCGCTCCACTGGAGAACCAACCAGCTTCAGCCCCAGTTCCCGAATGGGCGAGGCGAGCAGCTTCTGGTACGCGGGTTCTGGTTTCTCGTTTACGACGTTATGCACAAATTCTCGTCAATAGCTATCAGCCGAACAGCAAGAATCGTCGGCGTCCGCGTGAGAACACACGGGGAGGGACATATCTCTATAGTAAACAATAGACGAGAGTGGTAATGATCGGGAAGTGACTGGGGTAATGCGGGGGCGGACGAATGCGTCCGCCCCTACGTGAGTTTACTGAATCAGCGTGCCGTTCGCATCTTCCGCTACTGGCGCAATCACCACGGCTGCGGCGACTTTGTCTCCCGGTTCCAGCGACAGCAACCGCACGCCCTGCGCGGCGCGGCCTGACTCGCGGATCGTGCTCGAATCCATGCGGATGATTTTGCCGTACTGGCTGATCAGCATGACTTCGGTCTCTTCCGTGACCTGCGCGATCGCGACAACTTTGCCGTTGCGGTCGGTTGTCCTCACGTTGATTACGCCGGAACCGCCTCGGCCTTGCAGACGGTATTCGTCGGCGGGAGTGCGCTTCCCGTAACCGTTTTCGGTGACGGAAAGAATGAGCGAGCCTTTGAGAGGCAGAGTTTCGTCGGTCGCCGTCGCGTCGATTCCGGCCTTGGCTTTCGCCCTTGCGGCCGCTTCTTCGGCCTGCTTGGCGTCTTTCGGTGTGGTCGCCATGCCGACGATGTAGTCGCCCTTATCGAGGTTCATGCCGCGCACACCGTAAGCCGGGCGGCCCATGGAACGTACGTCGGCTTCGTCGAAGCGGATAGCCTGGCCGTCGTGCGAGGCGAGGAACACAATCTGCTCGCCGTCGGTGAGCGTGACGCCGACCAGTTCATCGCCCTGGTCGATGCCGATGGCAATGATGCCGCGCGACATGACGTGCGAGAAATCCTTCAGCTCGGTCTTCTTCACCGTGCCGTTGCGCGTGGCGAAGAAGATGAAGCGGCCTTCTTCTTCCAGATTGCGGACGGCGAGCATGGTGCGCACGGTTTCTCCGGCCTGCAGGCCGACGAGGTTGCCGATGTGCTTGCCTTTGCCGGCGGCTGTGAGGTCGGGAATTTCATATACCTTCAGCCAGTAAACGCGGCCGGTGTTGGTGAAAATAAGGATGAAGGCGTGCGTGCTGGCGATGAACAGATGCTCGACAAAATCCTCGTCGCGCGTCTTCATGCCAGTGCGGCCGGTGCCTCCGCGGCGCTGCATGCGGTAGGTGGAGATCGGCGTGCGCTTCATGTAGCCGGAATGGCTGACGGTGACGGCAACCTGCTCGTCGGCGATCAGGTCTTCGAGCACAATCTCGGCGGCTTCGTCTTCGATCTGAGTTCGCCGTTCGTCGCCGTAGAGCTTCTTCACCTCTTCCAGCTCTTTAATGATGACGCCGCGCAGCTTTTTTTCCGAGCCGAGAATCGATTCGTACTCGGCGATGTTGTCGCGCACCTGTTTCAATTCGTTCGAAATTTCGTCGATCGAGAGTTTGGTCAGGCGATGCAGCTGCAATTCGAGGATGGCATCGGCCTGCCGGGTGGTGAACGGCTTTTCAGGATCGAGCTTGGGCGCGCGGCCCGTGGTGTTGATGTCGATCTTTTTGCCGCCAAAGTAGGCGACCAAATTGTCGCGCGCATCGGCGCGGTTGGCGCTGGCGCGAATAATGGTGATCACGTTATCGAGGTGATCAAGCGCCGTCAGGTAGCCCTCTAAAATGTGCTCGCGATCTTTCGCTTTTTGCAGCAGGTAAGCGGTGCGGCGGCGCACCACATCCACGCGATGATCGATGAAGTGCTGGATCGCCGTGATCAGCCCCATTTCCTTGGGCTGCCCGTGCACGATAGCGAGCAGGATCATGCTGAAACTTTCCTGCATTGCGGTGTGCTTGTAGAGCTGATTGAGCACGATCTGCGGCTCGCATCCGCGCTTGAGTTCGATGACGATGCGCATGCCTTCGCGGCTGCTCTCGTCGCGCACGTCGGAAATATCTTCGATGGTCTTGTCGTTAACGAGATCGGCGATGCGCTCGACCAGCTTCGCCTTGTTCACCTGATAGGGGATCTCGGTGACGATGATCGCCTGTTTTTCCTTGGTGACATTTTCGATGGCGGCTCGGGCGCGCATCAT
>JBAVYO010000423.1:0-3542 GCA_049698855.1 Terriglobales bacterium | reverse complement strand
CATCCCAGATGTTCACGGTGGAGAGACAGAGGAGCAACGCGATCATGCCCTGCAATGCGCGGCGCTGGGAAACGTCAAAGGCGCGACGCTCGTTGGGAGTGGGCCATGCAATCCAAAGCGCGGCAATGGCCGCAATGAAGGTGGTGCCCTGATGGTGCGCCGCGCCATGCACTTTTGCATAGAGAGCGATGAGCGTTCCCACCGGCAAAACAAAAACGAGAAATCTGCGGCGCGTGAAGCACCAGATGGCAGTGAGCAGAAGAAAAATAACCGAAGGTGCAAACCAGTCGAGGAACGCACCGGATATGATGGCCCTCAAGCTTTGCTCTGTGGTTGGGAACCTCGCCTGAATATCAAGGGGCAACTGAGTGAATTGCTGCTTGAGGACGAATTCCTCGACATCAGGCGTCGGCCTGAGGATGAGCACGATGAAGGCGAACGTGAGCAGCATTACCGCGATAGAGATCCAGTAGCGTTTCTTTAGGGGCGGCGCGAGCGTGCTCCAGGAGCGCAAGGCATCGACTAGATAAAAGAGACCGAAACAGCCGGCGAGGATTGTGCCGTGCAAGCTGAGATTTGCCAGGAGGACGAGCACGGCCACCATGCGTTCGGGATGGTGGAGATCCTTGAAAAGCATGGCAGCGGCGAAGGCCAGGAGCGGGAGCAGCGTATAGGGGCGCGCTATGACCGCATATTGGTAGACCATGAAGTAAGTAAAAGCCAGCGGCCAGCGGATGTAACGTGGAAACGGTGCTTTGAAAATCAGGAGGGCTGCGCCAGCGGTTGCTCCGGCCAGGCCAATGTAGCCAATGGCGCCATATGGGGCGTGAAAGACGTGTTGCGCTATCCAAAGAATGGTGTGCCAGAGGCCGGGCGATCCTTCGTAGCGCAGCTCGTGAAACCAGATTGTACTCAGGGGGAGATCGCGAGCGATGAGCCAGGCCTGAGCTTCGTCGGCCCACTTTTCGTGGTAATGGATGGTGAAGTTCGTGATCAGCATCCAGAGGCCGAGAACGGTTGCGTCGCCGATGCGCCACCAGCATTCGGCCGAAGTTAGCTGGTCGGTCGTTTGGGGGAGGACTGCGGGTGCACCGGGATCGTCGCTTGAATCAGAAGTGATTTTGGGGAGGGTGTTCATCGAGGCGAAGTACGGTTATTATTTTTTCCCCGGAGGTGCGCCGGGGCGTTGCCCAAGAGCCGGAGTTACAGTGCCGTTGATGTTGTGAATCGCCTCGTGGCAGACGAGCGCGCAGGTGTTAGCGCCGCGATTGTAGGAGACCGGCATGGGGCCGTTCTGAGATACAACGTTGGCGTCGAAGTTAATGAGACGCTGGCCGCCGATGTTTGGGTTCGTGCCTCCCGTGCCATGGGCAGTATGACAAACCGAGCAACTGAAGCCGGCGTTGATGTGGAGGGCGTGCTGATTCCAGCTGGTGTTCTTGATGACCTGATTCGCGAGATCGTGACACTTGGCGCACATGGAGTAAGGGCCATTCACGCTGAGATCGGGATTGGGATACAGGTTGTTGATGAGTTGTCCGGGGCCGGGAGACTGGCTGAACTCGTAGCGGCGCTCAAGGATGTGAGTCCACTTGGAGCCGTGCGGACCATTGGGTCCCGAACCTCCGAATTCGCGGTTGTCGTCGCTATTGTGGCAATCGGTGCAGAAAATCTGGTTGCCCATGGAACGCCCTTGGGTGAGCCCATCGAGGTTGAGCATGTTGGCGCGCAAGCTGGGCTGGGGCAATGAGCTGTTGCCGACGTGCGTGACGGGATGGCTTGAGGGAGAGGTGATGGCAAATTGCGGAATCACGTTCAGAGGGTCGCCAGTCGCGACGAGGCGAACGGGCGCGTAGCCGAAGATCGGCTTGACCTGTTTCCCTGTGCTGCCGCCGTGACAACGAAGACAGTTTTCATACTGGTTAACGATGGGATCGACGACGGTAATGCCATCGGTGGCACTGATGCCGGCGGCATCACGCTGAGAGAGACGGACCGGTGGCGGGGGAGGAAACGTTCCGACCGGGGCCGAGCCGTGGGAGTTGTGGCAATCGACACAGGTGGCGTGACGGTTGTTGTTGAGCAGGGTGGCCTCGGCGGCGTCGTGAGGATATGTGGTGGTGGGGAAGGGGTGGCCGACCTTAGGCGCGGCGTATTCGGAAAAGACGTTTGGCGCGGGGGGCGAGATGTTGGAGCCACCGTTGTGGCAGGCGATGCAATCCTGTTCGTTCTGGCCCCGGAGTAGGCGGGCGGTGCCTGTAGCGTTGTGGGGTGCATGGCAACCGATGCAGGCGGTCGCGGCGACGGTGGTGTAACTCCCAACCTCGGCTTGGGGAAGAACTTTGTCGACGGACAGGGCGTGGGCGCTGGTGCTCCAGTCGATGAGCGGATTCACGTGACCACTCATTTGGCGGGTGGGATCGTGGCAGGCCAAGCACATCTGGCCGTTCGTGCTGTTCTTGACAAGGAAATTCCAGGAGACGGGATCCTTCGCCTGAACATGGGGATTATGGCACGAGGTACATTCCACGTTGCCATTAACCAGATGAATCGAACCGGTGGGATCGCCGGTGAGGCCTTTCGAGGCGAGCGTAGCGATCAGGTCGACGTTGTCTTGCAGGGGCAAAACGAGGCTGAAGGGATGCGACGGTTGCATATTGCTTCCGAACACGTCGGCGGTGTACATGGATCCCTTCATGGTGACTTGGCCATAGGCGACGGTGGTGCCGACGGCTACCGTGCCGTCGTGGCAGCTGAGGCAAGCGTTGCTGTCGTCGCCAAGCAAAGGCTGTGTTCCGCGATTTTTCTCGGTGTCGCTGCTGTAGACGGTGTAGGTCTGGGTGGTGAGCTTCTGATTCCACAGGCCTGTGGTCAGTCCGCTGTGCGGCGCATGGCAATAGGCGCAGAAATCGGGGCGCGCGCCGGTGATGGGAGACTTGCTACCGGGGCCGAGATCGTGAACGCCGATGACATCGCCGGTAAATTGGGCGAAAAGAGATGCCGGTATCAGCAGCAATGTCAGGCCGAGCGACAAGTATCCAAGTCTCACTACATACCGTCCTTGGCCGGCTTCTTTAAGCCATAAAAGTGAAATACCTGGATGCGGCGGTTGAACGAATCGACGACAAAGATGCGGTCGTCGCGGTCGATGAACAGGCCGGCAGGCAGCTGGAATTGTCCTGCTTGGGTTCCACGGCTACCGAAGTAATAAAGAAGCTGTCCGTCGAGGTTGAATGCCTGGACCACGCTCCACTGCGCATCCACGACATAGAGATCGCCTTCAGAATCGACGCCGACCGCCTTGGGGCGGAACATAGCGCCCGTCGAGTCGCCGAGCTTACCAATCGAGTAGCGGAACGCGCCGGTGCGGTCGAGGACCTGCACGCGGAAGTTCATGGCGTCGACGACGATCAGGTCTGGTCCGTTAAGGCGGAGTTCGGTTGGGAAATTGAATTCTCCGTCGGCTGCGCCACGGTTGCCGATGACTTTCAGAACGTTGCCCTGCATGTCGAGCATGAAGATCTGATCGCGCAGGGTATCGG
>JBAVYO010000422.1:0-17875 GCA_049698855.1 Terriglobales bacterium | reverse complement strand
GGCGGCAAGCGCGGCGGCAAGCGCTGGGTTGATGCCAAGTTCCAGCGCGATCTCGGCGCCAGCCTCATCGCGTGTGCGCAGCGTTGTGAGCTGATTCGGCGTCCAAGCCCAGGGCTGTTCGGCGCGGGAAAGTTGTAATTGCACTTGGCCGCCGGCGCTCTCTGAAACGGTGGTCGCTGCCAGTCCGCCAATTTGCCGAAGAAGTTCTTCCAGAGCCTCCCGGCTTTCATCCCCTATGCCTTTGTTGGAGCTTTCGTCGCCGGAGGCAGGCTCCGCTTCTCCAAGGAACTTGCGGGCTAGGCGCAGTCCGGAAGCCTCGGACAAACGGATCGACATTTCTCCCTGCACGGCGCCGGAAGCAGCCACGGTGTAGCGAAGGTCGGAATCGGAAACAGTAAGGGGATCCAAAACCGTTTCGAAGGCTGTTGGCTGGCCCGACATCTGCGAGAGCACATCCTGCGTGCGAGATTTCCAGGCATCGAACCAGGATTGGAATTCGGGCTTGAGGGGTCGAGGGCTCTCGGTCATGCGGATTCTCCTCTCACGATTCGCCTCCCGGAAGCGGAGTCTCAAGCATCAGAACCTGAGCCGCACGGCGAGCTCCAAGCCGCACCGGTGTAGCCGAACAGAGCGGCACCTCTTCGATTTCGAGCAAGGCCGGCGCCGCCACTTTACGCGAGAACGGCAACAGGTCACCGGGGAGGAGCCGCGAGAGGTCCTCGATTGCCACGCTCAAGTGTGGCGTGGCGAGTTCCACCGGGAACAAGCAATCGAGGAGGCGCTTTTGAATCTGGAGCCGAATCTCGGCGGAGCTGTGCGGGCGCTGGTAACCGATGTCGGCCGAGATCTTGCGGAGAAGCGCGTTTGAAACCAGCGCGGGAACGGCCAGGTTGAGCGTGCCGCGCGTTTCCGCCATCTTGATTTCGAAGCTCAGGCAAAGGGTTTTTTCGTCCGGCGGCATCAGGCGCTGCGTCTGCGAAATCTGCTGGCACGCCCCAAAATTGAATTCCAGGCCGATGGCCTGCCAGCTGGTCTGCAGGTCGCGGCAGATGATCCGCATCACACCTTCCAGAATCTGCTCCTCGATTTCGGTCAGGTCGCGCGTCAGTCCGCCCGACTTTCCTCCACCTCCCATCATCACGTCAATCAGCGGAAAGGCGATGTCGAGATCGAGTTGCAGAACGGCAATGGAGTCAAAGGGCGCGAGGTCGCAGGAAGCAAGGTATGTTTTTTCCGGAATCCGTTGCAAAAATTCGCGATAGGTGAGGTGCTCGGCGGATACCAGGCCACAGTCAAAGGCAATTCGCAAGTAGCCTCCTATCGACGTGCTCAGATTCCGCGCAAACATTTCGTGCAGCTGGTTGATGGCGCGCAACTGCTCAGGACCGATCTGCCCCGCCTGCCGAATATCCCAAGGCAGAACAACAGGCCCACTGTCGCGGCTCGAAGACGTCGCGCCGGAACGCGCGGCCCGCACCATCTCGTCGATTTCGTGCTGGTTGAGAACTTTCTCCATAGAATTTGCGCCGTTTTTCTAGGCCCCGGCCCCCTGGGCGCGCACGCGTTCGGCCTGCGGATCGAGGAAACTCAGCCGCGCGCGCAGCCGCACCATGGCGAGCGAATGAATCTGCGAAACCCGCGACTCGCCGATTCCGAGCACGGTGCCCACTTCTTTCATGGTGAGTTCTTCGAAGTAGTAGAGCGACAGCACCCGTTGCTCTTTTTCCGGCAGTTCGGCGATGGCCCCGGCAAGCAGGTGCCTCATCTCCGACTGAAGGCACTTGGAAAACGGCGTGTCCTCCGGTTTCGTGGGAACGGAGGCCGCCAGGTCTTCTTCTTTTCCGCTCTGAGCGGATTCGACTCTCAGGCTCCCGATTTCGAGCATGTTGAGTTCCGAAAGAAGACTCTGAAGCTCTTCGAGCGAAAGCTGCAATTCGCGGGCCAGATCGCTTTCGGTGGGCGTATGTCCCTGGCGGATCGCAAGCTGGTTATACGCCTCTTCCACCTGGCGTCCCTTGCGGCGCAGCTCGCGCGGACTCCAGTCGAGTTCGCGCAGGCTGTCCAGTATCGCGCCCCGAATGCGGAACTTGGCGTAGGAACTGAACTGAACGTGCTTCGACCGATCAAACTTACCAAGCGCGTCGATCAGCCCGAGGACGCCGGCGTGTACCAGATCCTCGAAGGGAACGTGACGAGGCAGTCGTTCGTGAATGCGGCGCGCGATATAACGGACTTGCGGCAACTGCTCCATCAGAATCCGTTCGCGCTCAGCATCGCCGGAGACGCCTTGGTAAGCATGCGCGGGATGTTTGGTCATAAGTCAGGCCTTCTTTCGTTAGTGTCGTCGCTTGCCCTTTTTCATCGCACCGTCCCCAGAGACTGCACGGGAATCATGGGAGGAATTTCGAGCGGCGAAAGCACGACGACTCTTGGAAGAAATGGTTCGAGCAGCCGCCGCAGGTGGAAGCGTGCCGGAGTTGGACAAAGCAGTATCGGCGCGGTCTGCGCCACTTGCTCTCCGCCGAGTTGCTTCAGGCTCTCGAGCACCCGCCGCACGAACGAGGGCTGCAGGCCGGTCGAGGTGGCGGGCGCGGCCTGCGGTGCGTAGGCACGGCTCAGCTCTTCTTCAATGGAATGGTCCAGCGTGAGCACGCGCAGGCCGCCGTCGTCAGAAAGCAGCGGCCGGACCAGGGCGCGGCCCAAGGCTTGGCGCGCCGCTTCCACCAGAAGCACCGGATGCTTGGTGGAAGCGCACACGTCGAGCAGAGCCTCGAGTATGGTTGGGAGATCGCGAATCGAAACCTGCTCGCGCAGCAGCTGCTGCACGACCTTCTGCACTTCGCCGAGCGACAGCGTCTTGGGAACGAGTTCCTCGAAGAGCTTGGGATGGCTGTCGCCCAGGCGGTCAAGCAGCCGCTTGGTTTCGTGCCGCGTGAGCAATTCGTAGGCGTGCTGCCGGATCAACTCGGCCAGGTGCGTCGAGAGCACGGAGGTCTGATCGACGACGGCATACCCGCTGGCCAGGGCCTGCGGCTCGAGAGAGCGCGGGATCCAGAGGGCGGCAACTCCGAACGCAGGCTCGCGGGTCGGGGTTCCGGCCAGCGGAGGAGGCGAGATCTCCGAGCTGATCGCCAGCACCCGGTCCTCGAGCATGTCCCAGCGTGCGATTTCCACTCCGCGCAGCGAAACCGCGTATTCGCGCGGTTTGAGACGCACATTGTCCGTGATGTGAATGGGAGGAACAATGAAACCGAGCTGCAAAGCGAGATTGCTGCGCAGAGCCTTGACCCGCGCCAGCAGCTGTCCTCCCTGCTGCGCATCGACCAGCGGAACCAGCCCGTAGCCGACCTCCAATGAAAGTTCATCGAGTTTGAGCAGATCCTCGATCGAGTCCGATTTCGCAGCTTTCTTGTCTTTGTCGCCGGAGCCAGGCGCGACTGCGCCACCGGCGGCTTCTTTCGCGGGGTCGGCTTCGGCGCCGGCGGCTGGCAATCGTGTCGCCAGAAACGCTACCAGCGCGCCCAGCGTAAGAAAAGAAAATTTCGGCAGTCCCGGAATGAGCGCGAGCGCAAACATAACGCCCGAGGCGATCTGCAATGGACGCCGGCGGGATAGCAGCTGTTTGCCCAGGTCAGTAGACAGCGTTGCGCCCGAAGAAGCGCGCGTCACCACCATGCCGCCGGCCATCGAAACCAATAGCGACGGGATCATCGTGACCAGGCCGTCGCCGACTGTGAGGACGGTGTAGGTCTTGAGCGCTTCGCGGAAGGGGATGTCGAGCTGAAAGACTCCGATCAGAAAGCCGGCAAGAATGTTGATGCCGGTGATGAGAATGGTCGCAATCGAATCGCGCTGATTGAAGCGTGCCGCGCCGTCCATGGCACCGTAGAACTCGGCTTCCCGCGCCACTTGCTCGCGGCGAGCGCGAGCCTGGTTCTCGTCGATCAGGCCGGCATTGAGATCGGCGTCGATCGCCATCTGCTTTCCCGGCAGAGCGTCGAGGGTAAATCGTGCCGTGACTTCGGCCGTACGCACCGCGCCGTGGCTGACGACGATGTACTGGATCGCGATCAGAGCGAGAAAAAGAACGAAGCCGACTACGTAGTTTCCGCCGACCACGAATTGTCCAAAGGCTTCAATGACGCGGCCAGCCGCTGCCGACCCTTCGTTGCCGTGCAGAAGGATGCGGCGGCTGGAGGCGAGATTCAGCGAGAGCCGGAACAGGGTCAGCAAAAGCAGCAAGCTGGGAAACACCGAAAACTGCGCGGGACGCAGGATTTGAAGCGCGCTCAGCAACACCAGCACGCTCGCCGCGATGCTGGTCGCAAGCAGCAGATCGAGCACCACTCCCGGCAGCGGCACCAGCATCACGAATACCAGGCTGACCGCGGCAATCGGTACGATCCAGTCGCTAAGCGGATTGCGGGCGGGCGTGGCGGCGGTGGCCATCAGCGGAGAACCTCAGGCCGGCTCATCGGCGGACCGGCGGAAGCGGCGCTGGCTGCGGTACGAGCGGCCGCAGAAGCCTGCGCCCGCGCCTGCGCGCGATAAATCGCCGCCAGAATTTCGGCGACGAGAGCATAGAGTTTCGGCGGCACGCTCTGTCCGATTTCCACCGTGCGGTAGAGCAGGTGCGCGAGCGGCTTGTTTTCAACGATCGGGATGCCCTGCCAGCGCGCAATCTCGCGAATCTCCGCCGCCACTAAGTTCCGCCCTTTGGCGACTACAACTGGCGCTGGCATCAGCGCGTTGTATTCGAGTGCCACTGCGTAGGCGGTTGGATTGGTGATTACGACTGCGGCGCGCTTGGCATCTTCGAGCATGCGCCGGCGGCGCAACTGCCGCTGCAGGCGGCGAATGCGCGATTTGACCTGCGGATTGCCCTCGCTTTCCTTATATTCGTCCACCAACTCCTGCCGGCTCATTTTGAGTTCGCCTTCAAAATGGCGGCGCTCGAACATGTAATCGAAGAAAGCCCAGAGCAGGAGCACGAGCGCCGACTTCCAGCCCATCTCAAACACGCGCGAGGCCGTGAAGCCGACGACGCCGCGCACATTACGCGAGGGCAAACTCATGAGGGCGCCCCAGTCGCGGCGCAAGCAGACGTAGGCGATGTAGACGACAGCCGATCCCGGCAGCGCGCTTTTGAGAAACGAGCGCAGCGCCGTAACCGAAAACAACTGGCGCACACGCGCCGCCGGCGAGATGCGCGAGAGTGTGGGCAAGAGCGAGGCAGGCGCAAACACCAGCCCGCCCTGGGCGACGGCGGAAGAAAACGCGACCACCCATCCCAGGCCGAGCGCAGCGCCGGTTGCGGCAAACAGCGAGGCGTGCGTCAGCAAAGGTGCCAGCGAGCCCATCGGCAGGCTGCCCGAGACTGCACCTTCCAGGCAGTCCCGGAAAAACGCGCGCCACAGCGAAGGGAAGGTAGACATCTGGGTAAACAGCACAAGTGCCGCCGCGACCGAGGCCGAAGCGCCGATCAAGTCGCGGCTGCGTGGGACCTGTCCCTTTTCGCGCGCTTTTTGCCGGCGTCGCGGGGTTGCCTGTTCGGTTTGGTTCGCTTGAGGCATACACGTCCACCCTTACCGGGCGAGTTTCAGAATCCTTTCGGAAGCTTCGAGCGCGCGTTCAAAGCGGGCGTCGAAAAAGCGTGGCCAGAAACACACGCCGCCGCCGAGCAGCGCCAGACCCAGCAGGTTCTTGAGCGAGATGCCGAGAAACAGCACGGGAAATTGCGGCAACGCCTTACCGAGAAACCCGAGCGCAACATCCGCAAACAGGCTTGCAACCAGAACCGGAGCGGCAATCTGCATGCCCGCCAGCCACATGCCGGAGGCGAACGCGAGCAGCGCGGACGCACCCGGCCACGTGAGCGACAGGCGTCCGGGAGGAAGATACTCGAAACTGCGCGCCAGTCCGCGCAGCAGCCAGTGCGGCACGCCCAACTGAATAAACATCACGAGCACGACGAGCTGAAAGAGAGTCGAGAGAACGGTCGAATCGGCCTGGCTGTCGGGATTCAGCACACTGGCAAGCGAGTAACCCATCTGCACGCCGCAAATCTGTCCCGCCAGCTGAACCGAATCGAAGAACAGTTGCAGCGTGAAGCCCAGCAGGAAACCGATGGCGAATTCTCCCGCCAGCAGTACGACGGCGGCGCTTGCGGTTACCGACGATGCGGGCACGCGCACGAGTGGTACCAGCAATACCGTGAGCAAAATGCCAAGGCCGATTTTCACGCGCGGCGGAACGGACGCGCTGCCCAGAAAGGGCGCCGACACCAGCAACCCGCTGACGCGCGCGAGTGCAATCATCCAGGCGAGCAGCACACTGTCGAGCGGGATGGCAAAACCTGTCGTCATCATGTTCTCAACGCAACAGCGCGTGGAAATCGCCCCACGTGGCCAAGGTAAAAACGATCAGCTTGCGCAACATCCAGGGGAGCAGCAGCAACGCCGAACCCGCCACCGCGGTCAGGCGCGGCACGGTCGACAAAGTCTGGTCCTGAAGCGAAGTGAGAACCTGCCCCACGTTCACCAGCAGACTCACCGCGGTCGCAATCGCCAGCAGCGGCACCGCGAGAAAGAAGGCGATTTCGAGGGTGCCACGAACCAACGCGATGGTTTGTGCCGTTTCCATATCCGCCTCTCAGGTAAAACTCCGCATCAGCGAACCGATGAGCAGGTTCCATCCGTCGACAACAACGAACAAAAGTATCTTGAGCGGCGTCGAGATCACGACCGGCGGCAGCTGCAGCATGCCCACCGATGTCGTGATCGCCGCTGTCACCAGGTCGATCACAAGAAAAGGAAGAAACAAAGCCGCGCCGATCTTGAATCCGGCTTGCAGTTCCGAAAGTAAATACGCGGGCGCGACAATGCGCATGGCGAGCTCTTCGGGCGACGCGGGCCGAGGCGCGTGCGCCAGCTCGACAAAGAGCGCAAGATCCTTTTCCCGCGTGTACTTCAGCATGAAGTGGCGCATGGGCTCCGAAGCGCGGTCGAGCGCCGCCATGGCATCGATGTGACCGGCCTCCAGTGGAACAAACGCGTTGGTGTAAATGGCGGCCGCAACCGGCTGCATAAGAAAAAACGTGAGGATCAGCGCGAGCCCGATAAGCGTCTGATTCGAAGGTGCGGTCTGTGTGCCCAGTGCCTGCCGAAGAAAGTGAAACACCACCAGCAGGCGCACGAACGGCGTCATCGAAAGCGCAATCGCCGGCAGCAACGTGAGGCCCGTAAGCAGGACGACGATATTCCAGGGAACGGATCCGCCGGGAAGCGCCAGAGGCAGGCCGGGAGCCGCTGAGGCGTGCGCCCGCGCCCAAAGATCGGGAGTGGACGCAAGCAAACAAATCAGCAGAACCGCAGAAGACGATTTCCGGAAAACGGACGGGGATGACGGGCTCGTCATTGGCCGCCTCCGGCTCCAGGAACCGTGCCTTCCGCGCGAGCCGTAGGCTCTTCATTCGCGCCTGCATCGGGCAACCGCGCCAGAAGCGTGACCGACGAAGGTCCGCCGCCAATCAGGAAACGCTGGCGTTCGAACTGAACGACCGAAACGATCCGCCGGTCGCCGAGGGAGGCAGTCTCTGAAACCACGAGCGACCTGCGAATGCGGCGAGCGCGAGCCTGCAAGCTGCTCCACAAAATCCGCAACCGCCGCCAGCCCGTACTGCACCAGTGCAACAGCGGAGCCGGACCAGTTGAAGCGGAGGCGAGCTTCGCCGCCCCGAGATTCGTCCGGAGCAGGTTGCGCGGACTGGAGAAGGGCACAACAGCTTTCGTTTTATCAAGCGCCGGCAGATTGAGCCAGGGATGATCCATTCAGGCAAGCTCCGTCAAGCGCACCGCGACGTGGTTGTTCAAAATTTCGAATTCGCTCCAGGCAATGAGTTCTCCGTTAATGAGCAGGGGAACGTCCTCGCCAACGATCCAGCGCGAATCGACCAGCCGGCTGGGAGCAAGGCGCACCAGATCGGCTACGGTGAAGTTCGGTACAGGAATTTCAATCGACAACAAGCAGGGCAGTCCTTCCACGCGCGTCCAGGGATCAATCCCGGGCACTTCGGGTTTCGGTTGGGTGGCGGCGGCCATTACATTTGCACCAGAAATTCCGTGAAGTAAATGCTCTCGATCCCAAGATCGGGAGCGCGCCCCTGGAGCGCCGGAAGCAGATCGGCTTTCAGCTTTTGCTTGCCGTCGGAAGCAAGCAATTGGTCGGGCCGCGCGCTTGACAACACGCTCAGAACTGCGTCGCGCAGGGCGGCAACCGGGACATCCTCTTTCTTTTGCGGCAGAGCGCGTGACACCCCGAGTGTGATCCCCACGTGCAGATAGGCGCGCTGGCCCCCGCCGTCGAGATTGACAACAAAACTGTCGAGCGCGAGCGTGCTTTCCACCTCGGAGCGTGTGTCGGCGCCCGACGGCCAACCCGCACGCAACCAATAACGGAGCCCAACGACCGTCAGCGCGAGCGCGATAACGGCGTATACGAGATTCTTGTTTCTTGCTGTCCTCTTTGCTGGCAAGCCCGGCCCGGAAGCCGGATCGGACGCGCCGGATGACGGTGGGTTCACATCTTTGGCTGAGGCAATGGCCGCGGAGTTCGGTGACGCTTCGGGCATGTCAATGTTCAGTGCAAGCCTCGTACCGGGAAGAGAATCCTGCATTGCACAAAAGACGGATCGAAAAAATCGGGGAAATTCGGGCAATCACGCCAGTTTCATCTCTTGCAGACAGGAGGGGGACGGAAAACGAAGGGAACGCGCTCCATTGTCTGAGAACGTTCCCATTAGAATTTTCTTTTGGAAGAGCTGCGGCAGATTGGGCGCCGCTCCCACAAACCCAGCGCTCCATTGCCAGACATCGTCCTCCAGCGTTATTGCTTCAGGTTGATGGTGTCCTGGGCGATCTGGTCAAACGTAGTCACCACCTTGGCGTTCGCTTCATAGCTGCGCTGGGCCACGATGAGGTTGGCAAATTCCGTGGCAATGTCCACATTCGATTGTTCCAGAGCGCCGCCGGAGAGCGTGCCCAATCCGCCCGTAGTGGGTGCGCCGATCGTCGGCTGACCGGAAGCAAGCGTCGGCTGGAAATCGTTGTTGCCAGTTCGGGAAAGGCCTTGCTCGTCGGCGAAGCTGGCAAGCGCGATCTGTCCGAGAATCGCCGTCGTTCCGTTGCTGAACGATCCCGTAATGGTTCCATCCGAGCCGATGCTGAAATTCTGCAACGTGCCGCTGGAAGCGCCGTCTTGTTGGATGGAAGCTGTGCTGCTTGCGGCAGCTTCCTGCGTGAGCAAGCCGACACCGCCGGTGCCGACCACGTGCCATGTAAAGCTCAGCTGATTGGCGCCGTCGGCAAAAGCCGATCCGTTGGGCGGCACCTCGATGGTCGGGTTGGTGAGCGAGGCGCTGCCATTCGTAGGGGTAATGCTCTGCAAGGCCCCACTGCCATTGAATACCAGCGTACCGCTGGCGAGAGTCACTGGCGCGGCGGTGGCGCTTCCGCCCAGATCGGCAGCCGGAATGGTTATCTGATAACCCCAGGTGTTGACAACCCCTGGAACGGCGGCAGCTGCATTAACACCATTGGCTCCCGCATTGCTGCTCCAAGCTAGGCCGGTCGTTGCGCTTGTCGCCGTGAAATCGCTGGAGGTGCCTGTGGTTTTCGCCGTGATATCGATCACGCCGCTTCCCGCATCCGTGGCCGTGACATCTGGGTTGGCCACGGTGCCCGATCCGTAACCGCCCGTACCGTTCCCGGCAGTGTCGGCTGTATTGGCGTTGATCGCATTCACCAGATTTGCCATCGTCTCCGCAACCGACGATCCGATTAGAACGTTGTCGGTCCCGGTCCCGGGGGCGCTCGACGTGAACGTATACGTCTGGTTGCCGATGGTCACGGTCTGGTTGTTCGCGGGCAGCGAGCTCATGGTCAGGTCGCCGGTTGCCGCTTGGGCAGCCACGGCAGGCGTACCCGGGGAGTCCTCGTTGGTGTAGGTGAACGTAACATTATGGCTGCCTCCCAGAGAGTCATAGATGGCGGGCTGCGTTGTGTAAGTGGAACCTGGCGCGGATGTCGCATCGAGGTTCGTCGTCAGCGACACATTGCGGGTAACGGTCGCGGGGCTGACGGTTCCCGAGCCGAGATCCAGTGTGCCCAGCCCTCCACTCGTGCTGATGACACCATTCGTCGCCGGATAACCCAGCACTTGTTGGCCATCCGATGTTTCGAGCAGGTTGTCGGTGCCGACTTCGAAATTGCCGGCGCGCGTATAACTCTGCACTCCGTTTTGACTGACCACGAAAAGGCCGTTGCCGTTGATGGCCACATCGGTGGAGATGCCCGTCGAACTCACGTCTCCCTGCGTGAAGTTCGAGGGTTGCGAACTCACTTCCACTCCCGCGCCCTGCTGAATTGGGTCGCCCGCCCCGTCCGAGCCCAGGTTCTGGTAGAACAGGTCGGCAAACTGGATCTGCTGGTCTTTGTATCCGATCGTGTTGAGGTTGGCCAGATTGTTGGCAACGGTAGAAAGTGCAGTCGAACTGGCATCCAGTCCGGATAGTGGAACTGAGAACGCTGGCATAAAGGCTCCTTAGTAAGTGAAGAAATTCACGGTTGCGTTGCAATAAGTAATTTCTAGTGGCTCCAAGCGCGAGCCCGTTGGACTTAGCCGCCCGTAGAAGAGGACGCCGGACTCGTGTTATTGACGAGCGTTTGCATCAGCTCATCGATCTGTGTCAAGTCGCTCAGCGATTGGAACTGCGCCAGTTGCGCCACGAACTGATTGGGATCAAGCGGATCGAGCGGACTCTGCGCCTGAAGTTGCGCGCTCAGCAATTGCAGGAATTCGGTGTCCAAGCCATCGGTTACATCACTCGGAGAAGACGAAGAAGAAGCCGCGTTTGAACTTGCTCCCGATTTGGCGGAAGCTGCTGGATGTGAAGTTGCCAGCGACTGAAGCAACGGGATATACATATGGTCCTCCTACACAAGAATGCTCACGCGTGTTTCCGGCTTTTGTGCCAGGAACGCCGCGGCTGAATCGGATTCGTTTGCAGCGTCAGCCGCCGATGGATTCGCCGGCGAAGCGGCATACGTGCCCGCCGTTTGCGGAGAATTCTGCCGCGGCTGTCCGTGCTGAAAACTGGTTGCTGTCTGGACGCCCGAGCGGGTGCTTGAAAAATCGACGCCCGTAAGATTCAGGTGCTGCGCCTTGAGCCCGGTTTCGATTCCTCCGATTTCGGAATTGAACCAGCGCGTGAGATCCCGGTCTCCATGGATTGCAATGCCCACCTGGCTCTGCTCGATGACGGTATGAACCTCCACATTGCCAAAAGCGCTGGTGTGAACTCCAATCTGAAGTTGCACAGCCGCGCCCTCGGGCGCCAAATGCGCACCGGATGATGCGACGGGCATGGGATCGCTCGCGCCCAGCGGAGCCGAATCGAGCATCTGGTGCGCAGGCGGCAGTTCAGTCGCCGAATTCGCTTTATCTGGTGTCGCTGCGGGAACGGATGCGTCCACCATCGGCGGCGTAACCAGAGCCGGGCTCGCCGCATCGCTGGTTGTGCCCTGGGCCGCAGCAGATGCGGTTGTTGAAGCTGACGTCGTCGTACCCGCCGCCGCTCGCGAAGCAGTCGGCAATTTTTGCCCAAGCGTCAAAGCAGGAACGGCGCTTGAAGAAACGGGCTGAACCGGGCTGCTGTCACTTTCGGTGGAGGGCGAGTATCCCGTATCTGGCCGCGCCAGTTCGACCGCCGGATTGGCGCTTGCAGCCGCGGTGGAGACATTCGGAACCGGATCGGCGTTGGGACCGGCACTCGACTCGCTAGTCGCCAACGGAATCGCGGAATCGTCTCTCTGCGTTAACGCCCTCATATCCTGCGCTGGTGGTAAAGGCGAATCGCCCATCGTCTCGCGAATTGACGGCGCTAATGCCGTACCGCGAATTGAAAAGGCTGGTGACGCAGCGGTACTGCGTGCAATCTCGGGAGGTTTCGCCGCAGGCGGTGCACTAGCTGACGCCTGCGCTCTCGAGACCGAAGGCGATACCGCAGCGGCTGGCATCGCGGAATTCAAAACAGAGTGGAATTGTGGCAGGAGTGATTGTGCGATGGAAAGTGAATCCTGCGTGGTCAGACTTGCAACTGCGGGCAATGGCGCACCTGTAGCTGAGCTGAGAACGGTTGCGTCGCTGGCAACGGGTAGCGCGATCGTGGGCGATGCCGGATCGGAGTAAAGGTGAGTGGCATCGCCCAAGACCAGCTGGCTTACTTGCTGAGTATTGAGGGGGAGAGCGTTATCGGCGTTGTGCACGTTGTTGTCCGCAACGGCTTCCTCTTTCGTACTCACGATGCTTCTGAGCGCCGCACCGTCGCTATCAGTAGAAAACGGCTGGGGAATCGAACGGTTGGGTGAATCCGAAGCACTCGGGACAGCGTCTGGCAAGCTGAATACCGAAGCTGCATGCCCCTTCGATACTGGTGGCGGAGCCGAAGAGGTTGCTGGCGCAGCCGGCAACTTGGCGCTTTCATTGTGCGGAACATTCCCCTCGAAGGTCGAGCCAGTCGAAACAGCGAACTCATTGACCGACCACTCTCGCAAGTTCAACGATGGTTCCTGCAAAGAGGACGCCGCAACATGTGGATCCGCCACGGTTGCAGAAGACGGAAAGCCAGAGAGAAAGGCCGGGACCGGGGATGCACCCGCTGACATTCCAAGTCCCGACGGATCGCGTCCGGCAGTTGAAACCGCCGCGGCCGAAGGTGAAACCGGCTCGGTCCCAGACCCATTCGAAGCCGAGGCCTGCGCGTCGGAGGAGGGCATGGCCGCCGCTGGGAGAGGAACCGTAAACATGCCCGGCAAGACGAAGCTGGCCACAACCGGCACATCTTGCAGTGCCGAGACGGCCAGGTTGGAAGGCACAGTGTTGGTCATTGATGCCGTAGATAAATCGGTCATTCGAGCCGCCTGTTTTGCATTCGTCTTGACGTTCCCGTTGACCTTCGCATCCAGGCTGGCCGCGCTCGTGTTGGCTTTCGCGCCGATCGTAGCCGTCGCTTGACCTTTCAACTTCAGCGCAACTTTCGAAAACTGGGATACGATCCCGGAAGAAGGCGGTTGCAGCGGCCCACCCGGCAACGGCCGATCCTGCAACGATTTCGCTCCGGAACATTGTGCCGCCGCGCTTCCTGCCTGCGCGCTTTTCACCTGCATAGACTGCGATTCGCCAGCCGGCGGCTCACCACTCTGAGTTTGCGACGACCGGGCCAGCGCATCTGAGAAACTCTCCGATGGCGCACTTGCGGCCGGCAAGGAAGTGCCTGCCTCTTGTGTCGCATTCGAATTGGAGATGAGGTCCACTCGCATGGCAGTGCTCGTTGGATTGCATGTCATGCGCCAAAAGAGCGCGGAAGGAATTCTGTCCTCGTGAGAGCGCCGAGGACAACAAACTCAGCAAGTTAAAGCGGAAGGTGCGCGGAGAGACACGACCGTCGCAAGAGCCTGAAATCCACTGCAAGGCAAGAGTTGCCCGCCCAAGGCGGCAACTTCAGCCCTCTCGATGGGGCCAGCGCCGCAACAAAAACGCGGCGTCCGTTTCCTGCTGTTCGCGCCGCATTTGTTCCCGCTGATACACTCGCCGCTGACTCGCGCGGAGAGCTTCCAGCGCTTCCCGTTCCTGCATCGCCCGCCGATAGACTCGGGCCGCTTCCTGCCGAACGGCCTCAAGGCGGCCAATCTCTTCCTCGACCCGGACACGCAACTGCCGCAATTGCTCCCGAAGCAATATGGAAAAGTGAAGTTCGGCCGCCATCCGCCCCCCGGTGAGCAGGCGGGAATCCTCTTCGGCGGACTCATCGAGTACGCGGTCAAGCCGGCCAAGCGCTTCCTCCGCGCGCACCACATCCATGGAAGCGCGCTGCAGCGCGATTGCCCGCTGGCGCTCCAGGCTCTGCCGCAGGCGAAGAATTGGCTCGAGCGCAAAGTGAAAGGCCATACAGGTCAGACCGGCAGCGCCATCAACCGCGCCAGGGAGTCTTTGATCCCGGCCACCCCGTCCGTGGATTGCATAAGAAATTCGCGCAGCGCCGGCATGAGTGCGATCGCCCGATCAAGATCGGGATCGCCTCCTTTCTGATAGGCGCCGATACGAATGAGTTCCTCGGATGCTTTGTAACTGGCGAGCAGGCGGCGAATTTCGCCGGCTTTGGCCCGGTGCGCTGGCTCGGTAACCGCCGGCATGATGCGGCTGATGCTGTCGAGAATCGAAATTGGTGGATAGTGGTTTTGCGTGGCCAGGCGGCGATCGAGCATGACGTGTCCGTCGAGCAGCGCCCGCGCCGCGTCCACCAGCGGATCGTTTTCGTCGTCCCCTTCCATCAGCACGGTGTAGAAACCTGTGATCGTGCCGGATCCGAATGCGCCGGCGCGCTCAATCAACCGGGCGAGCATGGTGAAAACCGACGGCGTGTATCCCTTGGCCGTGGGCGGCTCACCCGCCGCCAGCCCAATCTCGCGCTGCGCCATGGCTAGTCGCGTGAGCGAATCCACCACCAGCAATACATTTTTCCCACGCCCGCAAAAATATTCGGCAATAGCCGTGGCCGCGAAGGAGGCGCGAATGCGCAACAACGGATCCTCGTCCGAGGTCGAAACCACTACCACCGACCTGGCGCGCCCTCCCGGCCCGAGCGCGTGCAGCAGTTCTCCCACTTCGCGCCCCCGCTCGCCGATGAGCCCGAGGACCGTGAGGTCTGCATTCGTGTTCCGCGCCATCATTCCGATGAGCGTACTTTTCCCCACGCCGCTTCCGCCGAAAATACCCACGCGCTGGCCGCGCCCACAAGTAAGAAAAGCGTCAATCGCACGAATCCCGCAGCCCAGCGGCTCATGGATTGGCGAGCGCGCGAGCGCCCTCGGAGCTTCCCGGTCGAGAGAACAGCGTTCGCGGCACACGGGAACCGGCCCCTCGTCCATCACTTGTCCCGCGCCATCCAGCACACGGCCCAGCAGCTCGTCGCTTACACGCAGAGACGGCCGCCGTCCCCACACCTCCACCTGATCGCCGTAGCGGATGCCGGTCGGCCGGCGCAGCGCCATCGACAGGACCGTGTGTCCGCGGAAGCCGACAATTTCTCCCGGCCAGCGCCCGCCTCGCGAATCGACGATTTCACAAGCCTCGCCCACGGTCGAAGTTGGACCCTCCGATTCGATCAGCTGCCCAACCACCTGCGTCACTTTGCCGCGCCATCGTAGAGGCGAAGCGGTTTCAAGATGCGAGAAGTATGCGGAAAGGAGAGGCGTGCTCATCGATTCGCCGTGTCCGCCCCGGGCCGGTCGCGGGACGCGCAGTTCGACCGCATCCCGCCGCTGCTCGTGGGCCGCTCCGCCAGCAAGTCGAGCAAGCCTGTTTCAATTTCCTTGAGCTGCGCTTCGATGCCGGCTTCGGTCGTGCCGAGCGAGGTTTCCATCCGGCATTCTCCAGCGGCAAGCTGCGCGTCTTCGTGAACTTCGGGCGCAGGCGCACCTTCCATCCGGCTGGCGAAATAGTGGCGCCAGTCGCCAGCTTCCTGAGGATGAACATGCAGATCGACCTTGGTTCCCGCATCCAGGCCTTCGAGCGTCACGCGCACAATGCCCGCAAGCATGTGCGGGTCGATCTGCGCCTCGCGATGCAGAATCTTCCGCGCAATGGCCAGCGCGAGCTGCACCACCTCGCCTTCAATGCGCCGATAGTATGCCGTCCGTTCGCCCGCAAATTCCCTGACCGCATGCAGGGTTTGTTCCCGGCTGCGCACGACCGCCTCGTTGACCGCGCCCCGCATCTGTTGTTCCGCCGCCTGGCGTCCCCTTTCGCAGGCTTCGCTCTCACGCTCCCGCATGCGGTCTTCCTCTGCCGGTTCGCTTCTGGGCCGCGAAGAAGGATCGCTGCCGGGCTGGCCCGCATCCGCGTAGCAGTAAGGAGCCGGCTCGTCCGCACTGGAGCGCTGAAGCCTGTGCGCGTTAGACGACATATTCGTCCTGATCCTCCGCGCCTAGCACCAGCTTGCCTTCGCTTTCCAGCCTGCGCGCGATATCCACAATCTCGCGCTGCGCCTGCCCCACATCCCGCGCGCGCACCGCGCCCATGATCTCCATATCTTCCTTGAGCATGTCGACAGCGCGCGTCGACATGCACTTGAATATCAGATTCTTCAGTTCTTCGCCCGCCCCGCGCAGGGCAAGCGCCAGCGTTTTCTTGTCCAGTTGTCCGAGCAGTTCCCGAATTCCCGCCTCGGGTACCCCAATCAGATCCTCGAAGGTGAACATCAGATTGCGGATGGCCAACGCCATTTTCGGATCTTCTTTTTCGATGTTTTCGAGAATGCTTTTGCTGATGCCCGGTTCCATCTGATTGAGCATGTCGGCGGCTCCCTTGAAGCCCGCATAGGCGCGCCGGCTTTGTTCCCCGAGAGACTCCAGCCGCTTATGCAGCGCAACTGAAACCTTCTGCGCCACCTCGGGCGAGAATTGGCGCAGTTGCGCCAGCCGCTTGATGGTTTCCGCCCGGATTTCCTCGGGCAGGCACACCAGCAGCGCGGATGCTTGGCGCGCGTTCAGATGAGCGAGAATGAGGGCGATGGTTTGCGGATGTTCGATTTCGAGAAACTTCGCAAGCTGCTGCGGATCGGCGTTCTCCAGGTTGTCCAGCCGGACCATGCTCATCTCCATCGTCTTCGAAACCTGCTCCAGAAGCTGCTTCGCGCCCTGCTGCCCGAACGCCTTTACCAGCAGCTTCTCAGCGTATTCGGGCCCGCCCGTGGCGAGATAACTCTGGGTCAACGTAAGCTGGTAGTACTCTTCGAGCACCGAGACCGCCATCTCCGGCTTTACGTGTTCGAGTTCGGCGATGCATTGTGTCAGCCGCTGCACGTCGGTCTCCCCGAGATTGCGGTAGATCTGGCTGGCGGAATCCTCGCCCAGCAGCACCAGGAGAATGGCGGCTTTTTGCAATCCCGGATTGACAGGGGCGTGCATGCTTCGGGATCCCTCTACCTTGACTTTTGCGGCTCGTGAATCCAAGTCTGCAGTAACCGGCCGGCCGCCGCCGGTTCCGACTTGATCCGGTCCGTTAATTCTTTCTTGAGCGCCGTCGCCCGCTTGCCTTCCTCGCTGCCCGGCGGCAACTCAATCCCGGCCAGCACATCGGCTGCTGCAGCCGGCTTTGCAGCGGCCTGGGCCAGTTTCTCCGGAATCTGCCGGAAGGCGGCCAGCGCCTCTTTTTTCACCGGACGCAGCACCAGCCCATAGACGAGCAGAAACAGAAGCGTGATGCCCAAATAGCGCAGCGCGCCGGACCATGGCGAAAGAAGCAGGCGGTACTTCTCCAGTTTTCCGGGTGCGGCCAGTGGTTCGACCGGCGACACCTGAAACGAGAGATTTTCGAGCGCGAGCAGGTCACCGCGCTGATCGTCGATTCCGATGGCGGCCCGCGCCAGCTTCTCGATGGCCGTCATTTCTTCCGGGGTGCGTTTCCGGCGCGCCGTGCTTGTCTTCCCGTCCTTGCCGGTCGCGCTTTCGCTGGCATCGTCGATCAGCACTGCGGCCGTGATCCGCCGCACGCGTCCCGCCGGCTGCGACACCCGCCGTATGTTCTTGCTGACTGCAAAGGTCGCCGCATCCGATTTCGAGGACTGGTTGTCGATGGCCGCCGTAACCGCCGGACTCGCCGCCGCTGCACCCGGCACATTCGAGGCCGTGCCCGGCACGCCCGCCGGGTTCGCGCCCCCGGCCAGTTCTTCGGAATGCTGCTGCGACAACGCTGCGCTGGCCTTGGGATCGAAGGTCTCCGATGTGTCTTCGCTCGTGCTCAAGTCATAATCCACGTG
>JBAVYO010000421.1:0-7275 GCA_049698855.1 Terriglobales bacterium | reverse complement strand
GCCACACGCAGGGCCTGAATGTTTCGGCAAAAGGCAGCCGCCACGCCGCGCTCGATATGGGCTGCGATACCTGCCACACCACCCACAAAACCGGCGCCGATCTCACGGCCGAGAACAAGTTCCATCTCACGAAATCCGCACCCGCCCTTTGCCTGGACTGTCACGATGCCAAGGACGCCAGCCTTCAGAAGGCGCATCAGGGTCAGCCTTTCGCCACCGCCGACTGCCTGGGCTGCCATGATCCGCACCAATCCGCGGCGCCCAAGCTGATGGCAAAGTTCATGCATCCGCCCTTCGCCGACAAGAGCTGCGACATGTGCCATGCCGCTCCCAAAGATGGGAAGGTCGTCCTCACTCAGGCCACCGCAAAAGAAGTTTGCGTCACATGCCACGACGACAAGGCCAAGCTGATCGACTCCGCAAAAGTGCAGCACCCCGGCGCTGCCGGCGATTGCACCGACTGCCACAATCCTCACGCTAGCGCCTATCCTGGGCTGCCTAAGACCGATCCCGTCAACATCTGTCTCGGCTGCCACAGCGATATCTCAGATCTCGCCAAGAAGCCCGTGCACCATCAACCGGCCTTCAGCGAGGGATGCGGCACCTGTCATGAACCGCATGGCGGCGATAACGCCAAACTGCTGCGCGCCCAGGGCAACGTCAATAACTTGTGCCTCGAATGCCACAGCCCCGACGCCCGTCAGCAACCGCTCGAAGCCGAGCACATGCTCACCATCTTCGACGGAAAAGTGAAGATCGCGGAAGAC
This sequence comes from Terriglobales bacterium, assembly GCA_049698855.1. GTDB lineage: Bacteria > Acidobacteriota > Terriglobia > Terriglobales > Acidobacteriaceae > Acidiflorens. Next base: position 6,508 of record JBAVYO010000421.1, on the reverse strand, counting down.
TACTTCGTGAAGAATAAGTGTCCGCGGTTGCCACTGCGCTATGGGTTGGGGCACCCGGTGGACGGCCACCCCGTCTCCGACGTAATGGATCCCGCCAACGTGACTAAGGTCAAGACCCGGTTGAACTGCCTGAGCTGCCATCAGCCGCATTCTTCCGGCAAACCTGGGTTGCTTATAAAGGACCAACAAAACAACATGGCCTTCTGCGACAACTGCCACAAGAACAGGGTCAACATGAAAGAAACTACCACCCCCGGAGATTAACTATGTTTCGCCTCCTCCCCAAGTCGATGCGCCACCGCAAGCTGCTGGCCCTGCTGATGCTTTCGTTCACCCTCGCCCTGGTTCTGCCAATTCCAGCAAGCGCCGACAAGAAGAAAAAGGACACCACTCCCGCAACCGAAGCCATTGGCCCCCACAAGTTTCCCTTCGATCCCACGAAACTGGTGTGGCCCAACCCTCCCAGCATCGCGCGCGTAAAATGGCTCGATTACTTCGCCGGCCAGAAAATCGATTACACCGAGGCCACGACTAAGCAGAAGGCCTCCTGGATGGATCGCCTCGCTGGCGCTCAGTCCCAACAGGACAAGTTCAATCCCAAGACTTTTCCCTACCAGCTTCTCCGCCCTTACGGCATTGCCATCGACTCCAAAGGCCTCGTTTACGTGGGCGACCAGAAGGTTGGCGGCGTCTTTATTTTCAACACCGAAACCCGTGACACCGAACTCATCCGTAACGGCTCCGAAGCCCATTTCAAATTGATCAACGGCCTCGCGATTGACGATGACGATCGCCTTTTTGTCGCCGACGGCCAAATGCACCGCATCTTGATCTTCAATCCTAAGCACGACGTGATAGGCCAGATTTCGGAAGGCCTCAGCGACCCCGTGGGCCTTGCCATTGATACATCCAACCGATTTCTATATGTCGCCGACACACAACTCGACCTTGTCCTTGTTTATGACGTCGACAGTTACAAGCTGCTGCGCCACATTGGTACGCCCGGCAAGAACCATTTCTCCACTGCCCCCGGCGATTTCGCCGGACCCCAGGGCGTCGCTGTCGATAAAGATGGCAACGTCTACGTTACCGATACCATGAATGACCGCGTGGAAATCTACGACGCCGACGGCGGATTTATCAGCACTTTCGGCAAAAATGGAGATGGTCCCGGCTTTTTCGCTCGCCCCAAGGGTATTGCCATTGACGCCGATGGCCATATTTGGGTCGCCGATGAGGTGCAGGACCGCGTCCAGGTCTTCAACAGCGAGGGTCAGGTGCTAACCTACATCGGCACCGGGCACGGGAATTTGCCTGGCCAGTTCAAAGCCCTGGTAAACGTGGCCATCGACAAGAAAAACCGCGTCTTCACCACTGAGCAGTATCCAGGCCGCATGCAAGTATTCCGCTACGTCACCGACACCGAAGCCGCAGCCGAAAAAACTCGCCAGGAAGAGGAACGCCAAAAAGCCGCCGATCGGCGTCGGAACGCCGCTGCTAGCGGGCCCCCAGAACCGGCAGCCGGAGCTCCCGCCCAAAAACCTACGGACGACGCCCCCGCCCAGAAGGACGCTACACCCCCCAAGCCGCCAGGTTCTGGGCGATAGTCCTAAGTAGATTCAGGCCACGCGCTCCTTGCATTTTGCAGCCCTTCTCGCCGCACGCCCGCTTGTTTATTAAAGCAACAGGCTAGAGTTGAAGACTGCCACGCCCGACTGATGAAAAAATCAACACTGGCAAAAGGACATTACTATGGGGCATTTCACCAATCCAGCTGTGGCAGATACCCCATAGTTCGCCCGATTCCCCACCCCGAAGCCTGACCCACTTCAGGCGCATTCCGATAACTCCATTATTAAACAATCACTTAGCCAGATATGCCCGAAACCTGATAGCGCCTCGACTTACGGCAGGCGTCGTGCATTAGCTGTCTGCGGAGGCTGAAGTGAAAACTACCGCGAAAAGGTCGACCTTGAACTTCAGCTGGCTAAGCCAATACCGCAATCGAATTGGATCCACGAGTCACATGTTGCAACACATCATCCTAGGAGGCGTTATCCAAATGAAAAAGTATGCTTTAGTTACACTGATGATCCTGGCAGTCGTCGGCTTCGCCGCGGCCCAGACCTACACGCCGACGACTGACGTCCTCGGTGCCCACCTTAACTACGGCCGTGGTTGCGCGGCTTGTCACGCACCACACAGCGGCGCATGGGGCAACGGCGCCAATAAATCCGGCGACACGAATGCCGGACAATCGATCCTTTGGGGCCAGGACGTAGGCAACCTGGTAGGCAAGACCATCACCACGGCCGGTGGCCGCGTTGAAGTTCTGCCCTCCCTGTTGGGCACAACGCCTGACGTGACCGGCCTGCTGACCTGCTTGAGCTGCCATGACGGCAACTGGGCAGAAGGCGCCATGATGAAGGACGCGGTCTATGAGACGCTGCCCTCGACGTACGGCACCTACAACACCATCCCAACCTTACTCGGCAACGACGGTGACGGCGCTGGCAACTACCTCGCCAATCACCCTGTGGGCCTGAACGCAACCGTCAGCTGCGGCGGCCAATACAACTGGGATTGCACCGAAACCAACGGCACGATCTCGATGACCGGCGCCAACTCCGCTCAGTTCGTTAAGAACTACGGCTTCTTTGTCAGCCTCAGCGCTTACAACAACACGGCCGTGGTTACCTGCACCAGCTGCCACAACCAGCACATCATGAACGTGGTCGCCATCACACAGGGAACCAGTGGCAAGGGTACGCAGTTGCCAACCGGTTACTACAAGACCATGTTCTTCGTCCGTGCGCCGTATAACCCGGCCGACACGAGCGCGACCAACAACCAGACAGCGCAGTTCTGCCGCGAGTGTCATGGTGGGGAAGCGAACGAGAGCAATGGTTCAACCGCTGGAACAACGTTCTAATCGCTACAGTAGTCGGGGGGAAGGGACGAAATCCCCTCCCCCTTTTTTTTCGTACCGGGGATGGCAACAAACAAGGATGGCAACCATGAAGCGCAAACTAACAGTCTCCCTATTCACTCTTCTGGTGTTCGGCGCGGCCGGCGCGCAGGTAGCGTCGCACGCACCTACGACCCTGGCCAAGGCAAGTGCTCCCAAGCAGCGTCTCGTGGCGCCAGTCGCCCTGGGCAAGCCGGTAGCGAAGGTGAATGGCTCTGTCCTCACCGATTCCGACCTGCTCCGCGAGGAGTATTCCATTTTCCCTTACGCCCGCCAACATAACGGCGCAATTCCCCCCGAGATGGAGCCGCAGGTTCGCAACGGCGCCATGAAGATGATCGTCTTCGAAGAACTCGTGTATCAGGAGGCGCTCCGCCGTAAGTTGACCGTCCCGGCCTCCAAGCTGCAACGCGCCGAGATCGATTTCCAAAAGCAGTTCGATAACCCGCAAGACTTCAATGCCCTTCTCCAAAGCGAGTTCCACGGCTCGCGCCAGATGCTGCGCGAGAAGATTCGCCGTTCGCTGTTGATTGAGGCGTTCCTCAAGGTTGAAGTCGAAAGCAAAGGTGCTGTTTCCCCGGCCGAGCTCAGAGCCTATTACGACAAGAATCAGGCCCGCTTCCAGTATCCGGAATCGTTCACCTTTCAGACCATTTCTTTTCTTCCTCCAAAAAATGCGACGGCCGAGCAGTTGAAGGATGGCCGGAAACGCGCCGAGGACGCCTTCCGCCAGGCTAAAGCGACCAAATCCCTGGAGGAGTTCGGCTTGCTCGCCGAGAAAGTTTCAGAAGACGACTATCGCGTAATGATGGGCGAGCACAAGCCCATGAGCCGTGACCAGCTGGCCCCTCAAGTCCTGAAGGCATTGTTGGCCATGAAGCCGGGTGAAGTCAGTGACCTGATTCAAATCGACCAGGCCCTCACCATCGTTCGCCTGAAGGAACATACGCCCGCCGGAAAGGCGAAATTCGCGGACGTGAAAGCTCAATTGCAAAAAGAGCTACAGCAGAACAAGACCAACCAGATCCGCTCTGCGCTGGATAAGAAGCTGAGACAGAACGCAAAGATCGAGGAACTGTAGGGTGATTTGATGGTGACAAGGTTCCAATTTGTCACGCTGAGCGAAGCCGGGCATCTCTGCCGCCGCGACGGATGCCGGAGGAAATGGGGCCTCCGCACTGCGCTCGGGATAACGCTGAAACAAACTTAAGGGGCTTGATGTGGGACGTCTTTCACGAGTTGCGTGGTTTGGGCTAGCCGCACTTCTTCTCGCGGCGTGGCCCGCCTCTGCGCAGCTCAAGTTCGGCGATTTCAGCAGCGATCTCAGTGGCGTCGTCTCCTCGGGCTACACCGGTGATTACGGAAACCAGACCAGCTCCAGCCACTCTTGGGAGGTCGGCGGTTCCGGCACTCTTTCCGGTTTTTTCTACAATCCAAACTTTGTATCCTTTAACGCCTCCCCATACGTGAATCAGTCCCGTGCCAACTCCAACTTCCAGTCCATCTCCGATGCCAGTGGAGTAAATTTCTCCAGCAGCATCTTTGGCGGCAGCCATTTCCCTGGCTCCATCAGCTACGCCAAAGCCTATAACAGCGAAGGCAATTATGCGGTTCCCGGATTAGCAAATTTCACCACCCACGGCAACAGCGATACCTTGGCCATCAATTGGAATGAAACTCTTCCCGATGAGCCCAGCCTCTCCCTCGGTTTCTCCATGGGAGGCAGCGAGTATTCCGTCTACGGTTCGAACGATGACGGCAGCAGCAAATATCATTCCTTTAGCGCCCGTTCCGGATACACGGTCTTGGGTTTCGGCTTGGGAGCCTACTTTTCCACGTCTACCAGTAACTCAATGCTTCCACAAGTCGCCACAGGTGGCGAAGGCGCCGTACAAACACAATCGGGCGACACCGCTTACGGTGTCAATATGAGCCATCCCCTCCCTATACACGGATCGTTCTCTCTCAGTGCCAACCGGTCCGATTTCAATAGCGAATATCTGGGGACCACCACCAGCGGCACCGTCGACACGGTGGGCGCCGCCGCCGGCATGCAGCCCACCGACAAGTTGCATTTCTCGGCGAACGCAAACTACTCCGACAACCTCGACGGACAGCTGATCCAATCCATCGTCGCCGCCGGCGGCGTGGTTCCGGGGACCAACACCAGCCAGTCGTCCCACTCCATCGATATGCTCGGGCAAGCCGTCTATACGCCCTTTGCCCATTTCGAGGCCGGGGCCTTTGTCGAGCGCCGCATGCAGGAGTACCTGGGACAGAGCTATGGAGCGGATTCTTTCGGCGGAAACGCCGTCTATGGCCGCTTCTTCTGGGGCGGCAACTTCAATGCCGCCGCCAGTGTCGCCGAGAATACCGTCGACAACAGCAACTCCAATTTCGTCAGCTTTTCGGGCAACGTCAGCTACTCGCGCCGCATTGACGGTTTTGTCGTAACCGGCTCTTTCGGCTATGCGCAGGACATGCAAACGCTCCTCGTTACCTACAGCAGTTCTTTTTACAGCTACTCCGGGAATGTAAGGCGGCGTTGGGGGCAGTTTACCGCTGGCGTGGGTGCCAGCGGCGGTCGCACCGGCCTCACGGGACAATCCGGTGCCAGCAATACCAACGAAAGCTTCAGCGCCAACGTCGGCTACAGCCGCTATCTGACCGCCACCGCCAGCTACTCCAAGGCGAACGGCAGCGCAATTCTCACCGGCGCTGGCCTGGTGCAGCAGCCACAACCCGTTCCCATACCCGGTCTCATGGACCTTTTCGGCGGAAAGAGCTACTCCTTTGGCCTAAGCAGCAGTCCGGCAAAGAAACTCACTATCGCCGCTACCTTCGGCGAGGCCGACAGTAACATTGTCGCGGGCTTGACTGCGTCATCCAATAAGACCGAACAATACAATGCCCTCTTCCAGTATCAACTCCGCAAGATGTACATCACCGGCGGATACAGCCGCCTGCAGCAGGGGTTCAGCGCCTCAGGCCTGCCGCCCGAGGTGATATCCTCGTTCTACATGGGAGTATCCCGGTGGTTCAACTTCTTCTAGGAGGAGCGTGGAAGAGATTGCTCGCCACGGCCTTGGTCCTGGCATGCATTGCGCTTCCGCTTACCCCAATCTGGGCCTCCCGGAAAAGCAAGGATCAAACTCCGGCCCTCGCCCCTCCAGAGCTGATCCTCGATGGCGGCCGCAAGCTCGTCTGGGAGCGCAGCTTCGAATCCGAAATTGAGGTCAAGCCCAAGCGTGGCTTCTGGAACCGGGTGGTGGACGTCATTATCGGCAAGCCTGAATTCCATACCCTGGTTCGTCCTTACAGCATCGCGGTCGATTCCCACGGACGCGTGGTGGTCACCGACCCCGGCGCCGTCGGCGTCCACATCTTCGATTTCCCCAATCAGAAGTACAAATTCATCGAACGCAAGGACAAGAGCAAAGACCCAATGCTCGCACCGCAATGCGTTGCCGTCGATGCACAGGACAACATCTACGTCACCGATTCCGAGTCCGGCAAAATCTTTGTCTACGACCCCAACGG
>JBAVYO010000420.1:0-15510 GCA_049698855.1 Terriglobales bacterium | reverse complement strand
TATAACCACGGGGTACACAGAGGTGCACGAAGAACCCCTTGAGACTTAAATCGGGAATTTCTTATCGGCTGAGCCAGATTGGCGGCGGGTCGGCTTGAGCGGAGTCGAGCACGATGTGGGGCGTCATCAGGATGAGGAGTTCGTCATCTTCTTCCTGATGGGAATGCTGCGACACCATGACACCGAAGCCCGGGATTTGCGCGAAGGTGGGCAAGCCGTTAAGGCTTCGCTGATCGGATATTGAGACTAGGCCGGCGACGACCGCCGGTTCGTCATTCTTGAGAAGAATCCCGCCAGTAAACTCCCTATTGGTAATAACCGGCACGCTGTTGACGGTGGCGGTTCCCAATGCGCGGAACTGCAGACTTATTTCCAAGCCGACATCCGAATTGCGGTGGATGGTTGGTTTAGCTTTAAGCGTAAGCCCGATATCCTCATAATTCACTGTCGGATACGGAGTGTAGGACTGACTTGCCGCGGCGGCGGGAATGCCGGGGATGCTGGAAGCGGACGAATAACTGGAACCGAGGACGGGGTAGCGGGAACCGATCTTCAAGGTCGCGTCTTTTCCCTGGGATGCGCGCAAGGTGACGTGCTGTAGGTTAGTCACAGAACTCTCATTCAAAGACAGCACAGCCGAAAGCTGATCGAGGCTGAGGCCAAAGAGTGTGAGTCCGCCGCCGAAGGTGGCCAGCGGCTGGCTGAAGATGGAGTTTGACTGACTTTGCAATTGCGCGATGATTGCGGCAATGCTGGACTGATTCACACCTCCGGAGATCAGGCTCTGTAGGGTTTGGCTGCCCAGACTGGCCAGAGCGGCTGCGGAAATGTTGTAGAGATTGAATTGATTGGGAACGTGCAGGCCAATGTTTTTGGCGTAGCTATGGCTGATTTCGAGCACCTGGACGTCGAGAAGGACCTCTGGCTGTGAGGAGTTGATCTGGCTCATGAAACGAGTTGCAGCCTCGAGAGCATTCAACGGTCCGCGCACGGTAATTGTGCTGGCGGCCGCATTCATACTGACGAATTTGAACTCAAACAGAGACCGCAGGGAATTAACGACTTCATTCAAATCGGTGCTTGACGTGACGCCCGGTATGTAGAAAGAGCGCATGCCCATGTGATCGAAAACGCGGTGGTTTTCGGCGTTATCGAGGGCAGCAAAAAGAACGGTTGGCTCAAGCGGCATGACGAAGCACTTGGCGACTTCGCAGGCGGCGGCGATTGCCGTGGGGAAATCAACCTGGTCGAGATCGAGCCGAACGTGGCGGTCGACGAAACTGTCGTCGAAGAGGGTCGTCAAGCCATAACTGGAGGCGACAGCGGTGATGAGGCCGCGCGAATCGCCGCGGTAGTGGACGTCATGCAAGCCAAGCGCCGCAGCCACGGGATTGGTGGCAAGAGAATCGGACTTGGCCACCACTTGCGCTGGACCCGCGTGGACCTGGGGGGCGCCGAGGGCCGCCTGAAGACGCTGCTGCGCGAATTCGTTTTGGGGATCGAGATCGAGAGCCGCCTGGAACTCTGTCACGGCGTTGGTGGTGTGGCCGCCCAGTAGGTCGGTGTTTCCGCGATCCAGATGAACGCCAGCGAGATGTTCGCGGGTCATTTCGCGCGCGGCAACGTATTCCAGGTTTATCGGCGACAGGCGTGCCGCTTCTTCGAAAGCGTGAAATGCCTGGTCGAAATCCTGCGACTTCTCAAGCTTTAGGCCCTGCTGAAAGGCATGTTTCGCCGATTTTTGGTCTTTGCGCGAAGGCGGCGCTGCCGATAACACGACTGTTCCGGTTGGAGCGGCCGGAGCGGGGCAGGCTGAAGTAGCATCCGCGGTGGGGCAAGAAGGCTGGGCAGGCGGGGACACGGCATCGGCGGCCATACACACGCCGACCAAAAGCAAAAGGATTCCAGCCCGCAACCAATGCATATTGTCTCTTAATAGAATGCCCGATTTACGGCGTCTTGCAAGGGAAAACCTTAAGCCGGGAACTACCGGCGTAATGGCGGTATTTTTGCTTCGCCTTGCAAGTTGGTGAATTCCGGTCAATCGAAGAGAACCAAAGCCTTGTAACCACGGGATGCACGGAGGAACCTCGAGCCCGGTTGCAGTTCGTCTTCTAATTCGCGAGGCCAACTTACGCTCAGCGTAAAACGGGCAATTGGTCGATCAACTGAGCCAGACAATTTCAAACTCCGACTCCGAGTGCTTCAGCGCAGCATCAGGCGCTCGATTTTCTGGGCGCGGCCGGTTTGGTCGTCGCATTCGACTACAACGGCGCAGAGGCGAACGTCGCCGGTTGCGGCCTCGAACCGGGCGGGCATCCCGCTGAGAAAGCGCTCGATCACCAACTCTTTTTTGACTCCAATCACGCTGTCATAGGGGCCGGTCATGCCGACGTCGGTGATGTAAGCGGTTCCTTTGGTTAGGATGGTTTCATCGGCGGTGGGAATGTGAGTGTGCGTGCCGACAACAGCTGTGACTCGGCCATCGACGTACCAGCCGAAGGCAATTTTTTCGGAGGTGGCTTCAGCATGTAGGTCGACGAAGATAACCTTCGCCTTGATTTTTTCGAGCAAGCTGTCGGCATAGCGGTAGGGATCGTCGCTTGATCCCATAAACACGCGGCCCTGTAGATTGATGACGGCATAGGCGACGCCGTTTTTCTTGCCCTCGTAGACGCCCCACCCCGGCAGGTTGGCGGGGTAATTTGCCGGGCGCAGCAAACGGCGCGCGGGGCTGTGAGGATTGCCGTCAGCCATCTGGAAATAGTCGATGATTTCGCGTTTGTCCCAAATGTGATTGCCAGTCGTCATGACGTCGATGCCGAGATCGAACAGCTCTTCGGCGAGAGCCGGCGTGATGCCAAAGCCTGCGGCGGCGTTTTCGCAGTTGGCGATGACGAGATCGGGTGAATGCTGTTTGCGCAGCTCCGGCAGGCGATCTTTAACGATAGTCCGGCCGGGACGCCCAAAAATGTCACCGATAAAAAAAATTTTCATGGTCGTCAGTTGCCGGTCGCCAGTACCCAGTTGCCAGTTTCCAGTACAGATTGCGCACGGCACCGAATTTCGATGGTATCACGATGAAACCGGCAGGCTGCTTTGCCGCGGCGTGTGCCACGCACACGGATTCAACTTGACTCATCGTCAATAAAAATCTGCTCGATAGTCATCTTAAAAAGGCGCGCCAGCCGGAACGCCAGCGGCAAGCTGGGATCATACTTTCCGGTTTCAATGGCATTGACGCTCTGCCGCGAAACTTCCAGCTTTTGCGCCAAGTCGGCCTGCGACCAATTTTTCTCGGCGCGGAGTACACGAAGACGGTTCTTCATTTGTACCTCCGCCGCACCAGAACTTGGGCCAGCGAGAACGACATCCACCAGACCAGGAACACGTAGAACATCGGAATGGTGGAGACCGTGCCGTAGTTCTCTAGAAATCCCCAGAACGTGGCGAGGGCCAGCGCCGTTCCAGTTCCCCATAAACTGCTTTCAACCAGAATGGAGCGTTCGAATTCATCTTTCAGTTCGGCGAGGTATAAGCCAACGATCACGAGCACGGCCAGAATGGGCAGAGCGGGCAACGAGGCCAGCAGATACATGCTCGCGCCTCGTGGGTGATGGTGCTTAAACGTCCAAGTCGCGCCGAATGTGGCAACGATGTAGGCGGTCATGGCGAACCATAGCCGACCAACATAGCGGCGCTCTTCGGGGGTTTTCGGCATGCAGAACATAGGACAGTCTCCTTGTCTTAATGACAAGCTAACATTACATCATGCAGCCAGGTATGTCAAGTGCTATTGTCATTATGTCAAGCAAGCTGTTCGTTAGAGGATTCTTGTTTTCGCAGGAAGCGCCCTATCTGGCAATAAGTTGTGCGGTCTTGAGGAAATCGTAATTTCCCGAACAATTCAACTTCAATCCCTCGACCCGCCGTGTGTGCACGAGGACGTTGTCGTAGTACCACAGGTTCACGTAGGGAAGTTCGTGGCCCAAAATTTCCTGCACCTGATAGTAAAGTTGCTTGCGGGCGTTCTGGTCGGTCTCGCGGCGAGCCTGGTCGATGAGAGCATCGACGCGTGAATTGGAATAGTAGCCGCGATTGCGTCCGGCGGGAGGGAAGTTGCGCGAGTGAAATGCGGTGTCGAAGATGTCGGGATCTTCGCTGCCGCTCCAGCGCAGCGAGTAGACCTGAAAAGCTCCACTGCTAACGTCGGCGAGAAACGTGGCGAACTCAAACGTGCGAATCTCAAGCACGATGCCGACCGCTCGCAACTGCTGCTGCAACACGGCGGCGAGCAAACGTGTGCTCTCCTCGGTTGAAGTCTTCATCGTCAAGTGAAAGCGCACGCCGTTGGTGGCGGGATAGCCGGCCGCGTCTAGAATTTGCCGAGCCTTCTCCGGGTTGTAAGGGAAGTCTGGCACGTTGGGGTCGTAGGCCCAACTCTGAACGGGGAGCACGCTGGTAGCGGGCTGGGCAAAGCCTCGCCAGATGTACTGGATCAGCGGCTGGCGATCGATGGCACATGCAATCGCCTGGCGCACACGGAAATCCTTGAGAACCGGATCGCGCATGTTGAACGACAGGTAGGAGACGATGGTGCCGGGCGCGCGTTCCACCTGTAGGTTCGGATTCATTTCCAGCGCAACGACCATATCCGACGTAAGCGCGTTGAGCGCAATATCGGCGCTGCCCTTGCGCAGTTCGAGGGCGCGAGTGGTCGTGTCGGGCACGACGGCGAAACGGACGCCTGCGAGTTTCGGCTTTGTTCCCCAGTAATTATCGTTACGCTCGAGAACGACTTCCTTATCCTGCTCGGCTTGCACAAATTTGAAGGGACCGGAGCCGATTGGCCGTTGGGTTATTTCATTGAGCGAACCGTAGGGGACGATGCCGATTGCACCCTCGGAAAGATTCCAGAGCAGGCCCGCATAGGGTTCTTTCAGATGGAAGACGACGGTAAAGTCGTTGGGCACGTCGACGCGATCCACGTAGCGATAGGCGGTCGCCTTAGGGCTGCGAACTCTTCCTTGCAGCAGGGAATCCATGGTCCACTTCACATCGCGCGCGGTGAGAGGACGACCGTCGTGGAAGGTGACGCCATGGTGCAGATGAAAAATGTAGGTGAGAGCGTCGGGGACTTCCCATGTTTCGGCGAGTCCGGGCTGCACGTTGAAGTGTTCGTCGCGCGTGAGCAGCGCGTCGAACATGAGGTCGTCGATGCGTTCGGATTGGGCATCAACGCCCACGCGCGGATCGAGATTGGTGGGGCTGCTCTCGATGATCATGGTCAGCGTGTTGGGATCGGCGGGCTGGGAGCAGGAGAGAGTGGCCGCCAGCACGCACGCGGCAATTACGTAAAGCATTGCCGCACCAAAGCGCATTGTCCGTTCCGGCGAAGCGAGGGATCTCGCCTGAGTCAAGCCCCGGCTTTGCGCCGACAAAAAGCTGGAACCACGGAGTGCAGGGGGGTACACGGAGGGAGCCGGAACATAGTCTGGGGGAGGGAAGCTGTCCTCACGCATAGGAGATCTTTCCGAGAATCGCGGCACGCTTGGCTCCAGTGGCTGCGGGGATATTCGAGGGGCGGCGATGCCAGGTTTCATGCGCGAGCACTGCAAAGGCGACAGCTTCCTTCGCTGAGGCGGGAATGCCGAAATCATCGGAGAAGCGCAGATCGATTTGGAGTGGTTGCAACTCAGCGCGCAGCATGGCGATAAGCGTGCGATTCTTTGCGCCTCCGCCGGATACGATCAGGTCGCGATAGCGTTTGTGCCCGGGACTATTCTGCTTAGGTGTGGCGCGGACACTCTTGTCCGCGAGAACGAAGCGCTGAATGGCATCGGCGATTGATCGCGCGGTGAGCGCAGTTGCCATCGCTACGATGTCTGGCTTGCTTGCTCCACGGCAGAGTCCTAGAAATCGAGTGACATAGTCGCGGCCAAATTCCTCGCGACCGGCGGTGCGCGGAGGGCGCTGGCGAAAGAACGGGGCTGCCATCAGCTTCTTTATGACATCAGCGCGCGCGGTACCCGAGGCGGCGATCTTGCCATCGCGGTCATAGCTCTTTCCGAAGAGCTGCTGCATGACGGCGTCAATGACCATGTTGCCGGGGCCCGTATCGAAAGCGATGAGTTGGTTTGGGGTGGCGCCAGCGGGAATTGCGGTGAGATTGGCAATGCCTCCAATGTTTTGGGCGATGCGGCCCACGCGCGGGTCGCGATAGAGAAAATAATCGAGGAACGGCACGAGCGGCGCACCTTTGCCTCCGACGGCCATGTCGGCGGGACGGAAGTCGGAAACGACGGGCACGCCAAGGCGGGCGGCAATGACGGCTGCTTCTCCTGTTTGCCAGGTCACCGCGATCTTTTTGCCGAAGAACGTTGCGGGCGTTCCCTGATGGTAGAGGGTCTGGCCGTGGCAGCCGACCAGGTCTAGCTTGATACGATGCTTGCGCGCGGTTTTGGCTACGGCGTCGGCGTAGAGTTCGCCCAGCAGAAAATTCAACCGGGCCAAGTCGGCCACGCTGGCCAGTTCGGCGTTCATGGTTTCCAGAATCACGCGGCGGACGCGAGCGGGAAAGGGGAACTCTGCGTGAGCCAGAAGAGATTTTGCTGTCAGCGGTTCCGCGGACAAGAGTGTCCGCGCCACACGGTTCCGGAGGTGGGGGTGGACGGGTGGGACGCCCGTTCCCACACCTGCCACATTTGTATCTTCAAATCGCACGAGAGCGACGTTGATGCCATCCGCGGAGGTGCCGCTCATGACGCCGGCTACGATCATGCGCCGCGCTCCTGGTTGCCCGGCAGGGCAGGGTTCTGCATGGCATCGTTCGGCGCGGCGCGGTCGAGCGTGTCCAGCCGAACTTGCTCGCCGAATTCCCAGAGCTGGCGGGTCAGCTTCTCTACGCGCGCTGCGGTTGGAGGCGGTGCGTGCCGAGCGGGCAGATGTTTCTTCTTGAATGCGAGCACGCGCCGCGCCGAATCCTGCACGCGCTTCGCGAACGCGCGGTTGCGCTCGGCTTCTCGAGTGAGCGCTTCATGGGCGCGAAGAATGAAATCTTCCCGGTGACAGATCAAGCACAGATCACCGCCGGCGCGAATGTGGCCAATTGCCGCCTGCTCGATCGGCGCGGCGGCGAGCACTCCGCCCATTTCCAGATCGTCGGAGACGATGAGGCCGCGGTAGCCGATCTTTTTGCGCAGGATGTCGGTGATCCATTTCTTCGAAAGAGAAGCGGGCGTTTTGTCTTTCGTGATCGCGGGAAATGCCGCGTGCGAGACCATCACCATTGGCAGCTCGCGGCGCATGATTCTGTAGGGAACGATGTCCTGCTCCCAGAGCTTCTTGAACGACTTCTTAACACTTGGCAATTCATGATGGGTGTCGAGATTGGCTTCACCCAGTCCGGGGAAATGCTTGCCGCAGCTGAGGACTTTGGCATCGCCGAGTCCGTGCAGAAATTCGCGGGCGTAAGCAACAACTTCTTTCGGAATGGCCGATACCGCCCTTGATCCCATGACTGTTTTGGAGGCTTCAAATGCCAGATCGAGCACGGGAGCGAAATCGACATTGAAGCCTAGCGCGCGGCAGTTTTCGCCGATGAGGCGTCCGTGCTTGCGGAAGAGCTTGCGATCGCCGGTGGCGAAAACGTCGCCAGCGGACGGAGTGGACCCGAGCAGGTTGCGGAGACGGTCGACCTGTCCGCCTTCGAGATCGACGCAGGTGAAGAGCGGCGCGGTCACGCACTTCTGGCACTCGCGCAGCAGGCGGTGCGTCTGATCGGCGGCAGTGATGTTGCGGGCAAACAGGATCACGCCGGCGGGCTGGATTTTCGTGAGCAGGGAAGCGACGTGCGGCGACATCTCGGTCGCGTCGAAGCCGATGATTAGGAGTTGGCCGATGTTGGATTCTAAGTCGCGCATCGTGTTTCTGACTTAAGCGGCAGTGTTCCACCGATTTCGCGTTGTCTTGGCAATCGGAACAGTCCCGCTATCGCTCATCGTCGTCCTGCAGGGCGAGCGTCCAGATACGTTTGAGCGGAAGCTCTGCTTTGATCTCGGCATCAAGCTTTTCGTAGTTGTCGAAGAGCGCTTCGAAGAGCTCGCTTTGAGTCCAAAGCCGCACTCGAAAAAACGTGGGGGCCAGTTCGCGTTGGACATTCTTTTTGAAACCACCCCACGAGACAAAGAGCCCTTCTTGCGCGCCGAACTTTGTCATAGCCCCGAGCAATCTGTCCACCGACGGCCGATCGATCGGACCGCTCTCGGATTTCACTTCTACGCAGAGACGAGGAGTCCCGAACCCTAGAGGACCTAAACCGGCTAAAATGTCTACGCCTCCATCCGCGCCCTCCGGGCTTATGTATGTGGTATACCCCTGAGCGCGGAGGATGGCATCCACCAGCCGTGTCAGGCTATGACCGGAGAACTTTGCCCGAATCAGGCTAGCGATTTGGTCATGTGCAGTGTCCTCAATTTCGGCGGGGTCGGTTACTGTATCCGCAGCGACGTCGTCCGGCACGGACGTCGCTTTTGTAATGGCCTGAGTCGTTTCCGGCTGCCATCCGCTCTTCCACATTGACGCAATGCGGTCAGGCGCATTGTTTCTTGTGATGCGGCATATCGTCATGAACGCGCCGAATGAGTGGAGAAGGTCCTGACCGAAGTTGGTCCTCGGAATAGCGTCACCAATCCACTTCACGTCACGGTAGTGATAGAAGGGGTCGGGGCCGTGACTCTCGAACTCATAGTCTCCCGTAATTTCGGCTATATAAATTGCCGGTTGCATCTTAGACGGCATCACGATCAAGTCACCTCTTTGCATACCATGGGCAAAAGGCCAGAGCTGACTCACGATATTGTGTATCGCTTTCGGTTTAAGATCCGGGTAAAGACGGGTCATTTCCTTGAAGAGTTCCAGTTTCTCCTTCATCTTTCCCAGATCTGCTGAAAGCCCATCCCAAGTAATGTAGACTCTGTTTTCTTGGAGAAATTTCTGTTCAAACTCCCCGTGTTTTCCCGCGCGTACTAACCAGACCGTCATGCCAATTCACTCCTCGCTGTAACGCTTTTGCTCGGCGTACTCTGCGTCTCGGCGGTTAGATTTCCTTCTTCAGCTCCGCCAGCAAGTTTAGCGCCTCTAGTGGGGTGAGGCGGTTCAAATCTACTTCGCGTAACTTTTCCAGCACTGGCTGCGACAGCGGAGTGAAGATGGTCAACTGCGTGGGGCGCTCGATTCTTTCTTCTGGTGTCGATCCCGGCGTCAGGTGCTCAGTCAGCCGACGCTCCGAGGACTCATGCTCGGCCAGCACTTCGCGTGCGCGCACTACTACTTCGTTCGGCAGGCCGGCCAGCTTGGCGACTTCAATCCCGTAGCTGCGATCGGCGGCTCCGGGTTCCACTTTGCGCAGGAAGACCACGCTGCCTCCTGCTTCCTTTACCGAGACGTGGTAGTTCTTCACGCCGCTCAGTTGGTCGGCCAGTTCAGTCAGCTCGAAGTAATGAGTCGCGAAAAGAGTTTTTGCGTGCACACGCGCGTGCAGATATTCAATTGCCGCCCAGGCTATGGCGAGGCCGTCGTAGGTTGACGTGCCTCGGCCCACTTCATCGAGAAGAATGAGCGAGCGCGGAGTCGCCGTGTGCAGAATGGCCGCGGTCTC
This sequence comes from Terriglobales bacterium, assembly GCA_049698855.1. Lineage (GTDB taxonomy): Bacteria > Acidobacteriota > Terriglobia > Terriglobales > Acidobacteriaceae > Acidiflorens. The sequence continues at coordinate 5,852 of JBAVYO010000420.1, read as the reverse complement.
GGTCATCTCAACCATAAAAGTGGAGCGGCCACGGGCCAGATTGTCGCTTGCGCCGATGCGGGTGAACACGCGGTCGACGATGCTGAGCCGCGCCGAACGCGCTGGCACGAACGATCCCATCTGCGCCATGATCACGATCAGCGCAGTCTGGCGCAGATAAGTGCTTTTGCCTCCCATGTTCGGACCGGTGAGCACGATGATGTTGTGCGTCTTCGCATTCAGAAACAAATTGTTAGGGACGAAGCGGTCGTTTATTCCTGAGGCGATTCCTGAGGCGCCGACGGCGAGTTCCTGCTGTTCGATGACGGGATGACGCCCGTCGATTATTTCGAGATCGGCGGAGTCGTGCGCCGACTGGGATACCTGTCCACTCTCGCCTGCCTGCTCGGACTGCTCGAATTTCGGGCGGCAATAATCTCTCAGCGCAGCAATATGCGCGAGGCAGGCGAGCACATCGACTTCGGCTAATGCGAGCGCGGTTTGGCGGATGCGCTTGGCCTCGGCGGCAATGGCCGTGCGCATCTCCGCGAAGAGGCGGCGTTCGATCTCGACAATCTTCTCCTGGGCGTCAAGAATCTTGGATTCGTATTCCTTTAGTTCGGGAGTGGTGAAGCGTTCGGCATTCACCAGCGTTTGCTTGCGCTCATAGTCAGTGGGCGCGTGGTGCAGGTTGGCTTTTGAAATCTCTATGTAGTAGCCGAAGATGGAATTGAACTTTACCTTGAGCGATCCGATGCCGGTGCGCTCGCGCTCGCGCTGCTCGACCTGCGTCAGATATTGCTTCGAGTTGCGGCTCAGATCGCGGAGTTCGTCGAGATCGCGATCGACTCCCGGTGCGATTACGCCGCCATCGGCGAGTGTGAGAGGCGGTTCGGCGACGACGGTCTGCTCAATCTTTTCGCGCAAGTCGGCAAGTTCGTCGAGTCTGGCGTGAAGTTCGGCGAGTCGCGCAGCTGAAAATCCGGCGAGCGCTTTGCGTACTTGCGGGATGCGCGCAAGAGATGCGGCCAGCGCCAGAATATCCCGTGGATTCGCCGTTTCGAGTGTGACGCGGCTCAGCAGGCGCTCAAGATCAAGGATGCCATCGAGCGTGCGCCGCAATTCTTCGCGGCCAACGATTTGCTTTGCGTGCGCTTCGACTGCATCTAGACGTGCCTCGATCTCGGTCGTTTCGAGCGATGGGCGCAGCATCCAAGCGCGGAGCAGGCGTTTTCCCATGGGTGTGACGGTGGCGTCGAGACAGCGAAAGAGGGTGACTCCGGCGTCGTTGCCGGCGAAAAGAGGCTCGATCAGCTCCAGGTTGCGGACGGTAGTGGCGTCGAGCACCAGGCAATTTTGGCGCTCATAGAAGCCGACGCGATCGATGTGATTGAGCGTGCCACGCTGAGTGGATCGAATGTAATAAAGGATGGCGCCAGCCGCCGAAGCAGCTGCGGTTTTTCCAGCCAGACCGAAGCCTTCAAGCGAAAGAACTCCGAAGTGATTTTCGAGCAGAGGTAGCGCGTGATCGGGAGCGAAGATCCAGTCGTCGAGCGGAGTTTCGGCAGGGCCGGATTCGGGACGAACGATGCCACCTGTTACTGCGCTCCTTTTTCTTTCGAAGAGTGGCGCGGAAGATCCATACAAAATTTCTTTTGGCCGCAACTGTTCAAGTTCTTCTTGAATGCGCCTTGCGGCTGTCTCACCGGCAAATTCGGTGGCTCGGAACTCTCCAGTGGAAAGATCGAGCGCGGCAAAGCCGGTGTGGTCGCCGACGGTCGCGACCGCCGCGAGGAAGTTGTTCTCCTCGGCGTTGAGCGAAGAATCGGCGGCGGTGCCGGGCGTGACCACGCGAGTGACTTCGCGGCGCACCAGCTTCTTTGCAAAACGCGGATCCTCGACCTGCTCGCAGACGGCCACTTTGAAGCCGCGGCGAATGAGCTTGGAGATGTAGCCTTCGGCGGCGTGGTATGGGACACCGCACATTGGGATGTCGACGCCCTTTTCCTTGTTGCGCGAAGTGAGCGTGATTTGCAATTCGCGAGCGGCCAGCACCGCGTCATCGAAGAAGAGTTCATAGAAATCACCGAGGCGGAAGAAAAGCAGAGCGGTGGGGTGTTCCTTCTTGATGGCGGCGTATTGCCGCATGAGCGGTGTGGAGGGATCGGACATAGGGAATTGGTAACTTTGTAATTTGTAATTGGGTAATTTGCAACCGAGCCAGTGAATCATTGAGTCATTGAAGCAGTGAATCATTGAGTCATTGGAGCGCCGAGCTCGGCCAATGAAGCTCAATGTTGGATTGCCACAATGATTCAATGCATCAATGACTTAATGATTCAATGGCTCCATTTGACTCTCATCGCTCGTTTTGTTCTTCTTAGTCCATGGAACTTCGAAAAGATCCGATCACCCGCTCGTGGGTTATCATCGGCGACGAACTGGCCGAGACGCCACCGCCACCGCAAGTTTGTCCGTTCTGCGGCCCCGCCGCCGATTCCGCGCAAATAGTCGCCACTATGCCCGGTTTGAATGGGAATCCCTGGTCGGCACGTTCGGTTGTACATCCGCAGCCGCTGTATCACATTGAGGGCGAAGCCGGACGACGCGGCGAAGGTTTATACGATCGAATGATGGCGGTGGGCGCGCATGAAGTGCTGGTCGAAAACCCAAGTCACGACGGCCACATGTGGAATGTACCGGATGCGGAAGTCGAGCAGTTTCTTCGGCTGGCCGCGTCGCGCATTCAGGACCTGAAGCGGGACAGCCGGTTGAAGTATGTCAGTATCTTCAAGAATCATGGCGAACGCGCGGGACAGGAATTTCACCATCCCACTTCGCAGCTGACGGCGACTACGTTTGTGCCGCGGCGTGTGCTCTACGAACTGCGCGCCGGGCGCGACTATTTTGAGAGCAAGGAGCGATGCGTGTTTTGCGACATCCTGTCGCAGGAAGAGCGGCAGAATGTGCGCATTCTCGAAATGCGCGGAGACTACGCGGCGCTCTGCCCTTACGCGCCGCGCGTTCCTTATGAAACCTGGATTATGCCGCGCACGCATGACGCGGCTTTCGAGCGCACGGCGACCTCGCGGGCTGGGAACATGACGGATTTGGCGATCTTGCTGAAGCACACGCTACAGCGCATCCGCACCGTCTCGGAAGCGTTTCACCTGGTGCTTCACACTTCACCGAACAGCCAGCATCCTTCGGGAACGCTGGGATACTGGGAGACGCTCGACGACGACTATCACTGGCACATTGAGATTTTGCCGATTCTGGAAGCGAAAGGGCGCTCGTACTCCTTTAAGGAGACGTACTATTCCGCTATCACTTCGGAGACGGCGGTGAAGCGCCTGCGCGAGGCGAAGATATAGAAGGGCGGAGGTGGGTGCGGGAGAGCCGCATCCACGACGTCTTCGTGCCACGACCTTGGAAACTTGCCGTATGACTGTCCGACGGATCAAAACGTATGCCAGTTCCCAGGGTTACGCATACCAGTATTATTTTGCCGGGAAACGGCCGGCGATGGCCGATGCGGATACCACCGAGTACATCTTCGACGTCACTTCCGATCGTGAGGTGACCTACCCCGTGAGCATTTTCTTTCCGCGAGCAGCAGCGCTCGCGTGGGCGGAGTCGCACGGGAGGCTACTGAGCGATTCAGAACAGTATGCCGGCGTCAAACTGCGCTTGTTCCGAGCCTTCGACGAGGTTACGGACCTGAAAGCGTCGGGACCGCTTTGGGTGGATGCGGATTTTCTTGAAGAAGCGCTGGCCGGGCTGGGAGTGGAATAGCTCTGTGTGATGTAAATCACATGTTGCTGTGACAACGCCCGTTTCGCCCGGCGCGCCACGCCCGGCAAACTATAATTGCCACGGCAGGGGTGGGGCGGTATTCTCCGGCCGGCCAAGTACCTCAATAATATGACGCTGATCTGGCTTCGAGTTGCGCTTATCTTTTATGGCGTGGGATTGCTTTATGCACTGGTGGCGCTGACTCGCACATCGGAAATCCTGGGCAAACTCGCCTTGCATGCCGCCTACCTCGGCATGGTGTTCCACTTTGTGTCTTTGGCCGAGGCGGTGATGCAAAGCGGACAGTTCGCTTCCGCCTCGATCCATAATTCAGAATCGCTGCTGGGCTTTCTGATCATGGTTGTTTTCATGATCGCCTACATCGTTTACAAAACCACGACGCCAGGTATTGTGGTTTTCCCCCTGGTTTTCCTGCTCACATTTGTTGCCGCGACCGGCCAGCAGCCGCTGGTATTTACTTCGCTGGTGGTGCGCCGTGGCTGGTTGGTCCTGCACATACTGATGATCTTCACCGGCTATGCTGCGCTGTTCCTGAGCTTCGGCGCCAGCATTCTTTACCTGATGCAGGAGCGCGCCCTCAAATCGAAAAACTCGAGTGGGATGTTTTTGCGTTTGCCGGCGCTGCAGGTGATTGACGATATCGGATACCGTTCGCTGATGCTCGGCTTCCCATTCATGACGCTGGGCCTGATCGCGGGATCGGTGGTGGCGGAGTCGGTGTATGGCAAGGTTGACTTTTTCGATCCCAAGATTTTGCTTTCAGTGCTGATGTGGGCAGTCTACCTTCTCATGGTGTATACGCGTCTGAACGCGGGATGGCGGGGACGAAGGGCGGCGCTGCTGGCCAGTGTGGCGTTTGTGGCGGCGATTGTCGCCTGGCTGGCGAACTACTTTAGTGGCATGCACAGGTTTATCGCCTCATGAAATTTCAGCTCATTGGCGTGAACCACAAAACCGCTCCGGTAGAGGTGCGGGAGCGTCTGGCGGTGCCCGAATCGCGTATGGCGGAAGCCTGTAAGAAGTTCTCGGAACATCCCGCGGTGGCGGAGGGCATGATTGTTTCGACCTGCAACCGGGTGGAATTTATTGCCAATATGAAGAATGGCACGGGCGATCTGCGCGACTTTTTGCGCGATTATTTTGAGGTTGATCCCGTCCAGTACGCGAGCCACCTTTACGAATTTCGCGAAGATGAGGCCGTGCGGCACATCTTTCGCGTGGCTTCGAGCCTCGACTCGATGGTGGTGGGCGAGCCGCAAATTCTTGGCCAGGTGAAGGAAGCCTATGCGACGGCTCGGGCCGTAGGCGCGGTGCGAGCTCAGCTGGATCAGTTGCTCACGCGTGCTTTCGCCGTGGCCAAGCGGGTGCGCAATGAGACGGCAGTCGGTTCATCTTCGGTTTCGATTGCGTCGGTGGCCGTCGAACTAGCGGAGAGAATCTTCGGCAACCTGAATGGAAAATGCGTATACCTGGTGGGCGCGGGGAAAATGAGCGAACTGGCGGCGCGGCATCTGCTGGCGCATGGAGCGGCGTCAATTTTCGTCGCCAACCGGACTTACGACCGCGCGATCCGGCTTGCGCAGAAGTTTGATGGACAGGCGGTCGAGTTCAGCCGGTTGTACGAGACTTGCGATCGAGCCGATATCGTCATCACTTCGACGGGTGCGCCGCACTTCATTTTCAAGCCCGAACACGCCCAGCAGTTCCTTGCTCGCAGACGCAATCGTCCAATGTTCTTTATCGATATCGCGGTGCCTCGCGACGTCGATCCGGAGATGAATAAGCTGGATGGCATCTTCGTGTACGATATCGACGATCTGCAGCAGGCGGTGAGTTCGCACGTTGCCGATCGTAAGAAGGAAGCGGAGAAGGCTGAGGCGATCGTCAACGGCGAAGTGGAGAAGTTCCATGCGCGCCTGCTCACATTGGATGTTGTGCCGACTATTGTCAGCTTGCAGGATCACCTGGAGACGATTCGCACCGCCGAGATCGACCGCGTGCGAGGACGGCTGGGTTCCATGACGGCCGAGCAGGAGATGGCGGTGGAAGCTCTGACG
>JBAVYO010000419.1:0-16723 GCA_049698855.1 Terriglobales bacterium | reverse complement strand
AACCTTGCAGGAAAAAATCGATCCCTACCTGCGCCCGCTCTATGACGCGCTCTTCGACATGCTCGACGCCGAGCGCGTGGAACGTTATCTTGAAAAAAATATTATTGAGATCGCGCCCATCGCTTTCATGCGCGGGCGCACGCTGAACGATTCGTTTGTGATTCTCGACGAGGCGCAGAACACGACCTCCGAGCAGATGAAAATGTTTGTGACGCGTCTGGGATTCAATTCCAAAGCCGTCATCACCGGCGACATCACGCAGATCGATCTGCCGAATGCGCGCCGCAGCGGCCTGCTTGAAGCCATCGATATTCTGCAAGGCGTGAACGGGCTGACGTTCGTGCACTTTGATGAGAGCGACGTGGTTCGGCATCATCTGGTGCAGCGGATCATCCGTGCCTACGATGAATACAAGACGCGGCTGGCCGAGCAGCAAATGTCTTTGCTGGAAACGAGAGCGTCGCAGGAACTGGGTCAGCCCGCGAAGGCGTCGAGCAATGCTACAAGCAACGGCAAAAGCGGCGAGAAGAATAATGAGAAGAGCAGCGACGCCGAAACCGCTCCGGCCCGCTCGCGGCCGCCGGACATTTCTATGGAAGAACCGCGCGTGCGCAATTAACCTGCTAACGAAATGCTGAAGGAGGGATTCGCATCCCTCCTTTCGCTTTGGTTGATCTTACGAAAATGTAAGTACTGCTGAAGCCGACGGGAAATGGGAAAGTGGTCATCTTTCAAAAGCGTGTAGCGGACCTGACCGAGTTGGCGCTGGGCCGCTTTATAACGCGCGCGCGGCGCGCCGCCGGCCTGAAGGGACCGGTAGACGTGCTTGTGACTTCGAATGCGGAGATGAAATCGTTGAACCAGCGCTTTCGTGGAAAAGATAAAGCCACCGACGTGCTTTCGTTCCCGTCGTCGCGCGACAATCCGCGCAAAAAGTTTGCCGGCGAAATTGCAGTATCCGCCGAAATTGCCGCGCACAATGCGCGCTTGCTCGGCCACGCCGCTGCGCAGGAGGTCAAGATTCTGGTACTGCACGGCATACTGCATTTACGCGGCTACGATCATGAGCGCGACAAAGGTCAAATGGCGCGGCGCGAAAGCCAACTGCGCGCCCAGCTGCGCTTGCCGGTCGGGTTGATCGAGCGGGCACACTCCGAAAGCGGCGGTTCCGCGAAAGCCGCCCAAAGGAAGCGCACGCGGAAGGTCTATAGATGATCGGCGCCAGCCTAGCGATGATCCTGCTGTTCGGCCTGCTGACGCTGGTTTCCTACGTCGACCGGCTCTATCAGGAGATCGGGAAATTTTTGTCGCGCGATTTCCAGGCCAACATCGATTCATTCGAGCAGTTAGTCGAGCCGCGCCTCGGCGTCACACGTGAGCGCGCCTCGCTCTCCATGGCGATTCTCACGCAGTTGGTCACCGCGGCAATCGCCATGATCGTCGGCTTCACCGTTTTTCGCGACCGCGCCTGGAGCATCTACGAAGTGCTCGAAGCCACGCTCAGCCTCATCCTCATCATCATTCTGCTGAACCGTTTGCTGCCGTTTGTATTTTTCTCTCGCACCTCCGGACGCTGGCTGGCGCGCTGGACGCTGGTTTTGCGACTGCTCATCTATCTGGTCATGCCGGTCACGCTGGTTCTGGGATTCTGCCAGTCGGTCGCGGCTCTCACGCGCGAGCACGCCGACGCTGAGCCTGAAACGCCCGCCGAGGCCGTGGACGCGCTGATTGAAGCCGGACAGGAAGAGGGCATCATTCAGGAAGGCGACCGCGAGCTGATCCAGTCTGTGGTCGAGTTCAGCGGCAAGACGGTGCGTGAGGCGATGAAGCCGCGGCCGGAGATGGTGGCCGTGCCTGCGGATTACACCGTGGAGCAAGTGGTCGAACTGCTGCGCGTGAAGCCTTTCTCGCGCATCCCCGTGTATGAAGGTTCCATCCATAACATCAAGGGAATTCTGCACACGCAGGATGTGCTCCAGGTGGCCGATTCCGAGGCGCACACGCGCACGGTGGCGACCGTCATGCGTAAGGAAGTCCACTTCGTGCCGGAGAGCAAGTTAGTAAGTGACCTGCTGCGCGAGATGCAGAAAAGCAACATACGCATGGCGATCGTAGTGGATGAATACGGCGGCGTCGCCGGACTGGTAACGATTGAAGATCTGGTCGAGGAGATCGTCGGCGAAATCGGCGACGAACACGAAAAAGCGCAGCTCGTGCAGGAGAACGACCACTCCTATGTAGTGACAGGAAATATGGATGTGGACCGGCTCGACGAACTGTTTGGCAGGCGTCCGGAGGGGCGAGAGTCTTCGACCATCGCCGGGTTAGTAAGTGAGTTAGCCGGCCGTATTCCCAAAAAAGGCGAAGTAATCGAAGACGACGGCCTGAAGTTCGGAGTCCTAGACTCAACCGACCGCCGAGTAGAGCGCGTGCGAATCACAACGACAGAGCCGGAGGACGAGCAGAAGCAGATGAAGGCGATGTGAAAGAAGGCTTCGAGCTTTGAGGCGCGAGCTTTGCGTGGCAAGCTGGTAGAGACGGGGCCGCGTCTCCGATCCACGCCCCAGGAGCCATGTCATCCTGAGCGAAGCGGGACAAGCGAAGCGCAGTCCCACGAGTCGAAGGACCCCCTACCCGTTCAACACTCCTACGAAATATCAAGGTGTTCTCCCTATGCGTTGAATGGCGCTGTGGCTCACCGCTGCGACACCAGGCGCCGAACATTCGTGGCCTTGCCTTTGGATGAAATTCAAATACCAAGTTCGTGCGGACCTAGCGCACGCAATTAGGTCGAATCTAGTAACATCCAGCGTAGATCTTTAGGAGACAAACATGAAAACTCGTCTTGTTATAGTCTGTTTTCTACTCATCGGCTCTCTTTTCGCGCAAACCAAGAGTCCCTCGGACGTCCCTGCTAAACCGGGGAGCAGACCGGAGTCTGCGAGCGGAATACCGAAGCTTGATGGCGCTAAGCGTGCGGATATCTCGCGGCTGATGGAACTCGAAGGCACCAAGGCAGTCATCGACCAAATGGTGGATGGATTAGAGAAAAACATGAAGCCGCTGATGGCAAATGCTCTTCCACCAGGTGAATATAGAGAGAAGCTGATCGACTTATTCTTTGCGAAATTTAACTCCAAAATCGCCCCGCAGCAGCTCGTGGATCTGGCCCTGCCGATTTATGACAAATACTACAGCGATGCGGAAATCAAGGATCTAATAAAGTTCTACGAGACGCCGCTCGGACAGAAGCTTTCCTCTGTGCGCCCCCAAATGGTCGTTGAGCTGGAAGAGGCCGGGCAGAAATGGGGCGAGGGATTAGGGCGCGATTCTATGGTTGAAGTTCTTGCAGAACACCCGGAACTGGCCGCGGCTCTGAATGCCGCTGCAAAAGGTACACAAGCCAAATAGCCGGCCATCTGACACCTATGTATAATAGTGTCATAGTTAGAAGAGCCTGACACATGCCCACCGAAACCCGAACCCGCGTTAACCAAAACGGCCGAGTCGTTATCCCCGCCTCCTACCGCAAAGCCCTCGGCATCAAGGCTGGAGACGAAGTGATCCTGCGCATGGAAGACGATGAACTGCGGATCACCACTATGAAACAGCGTCTGGAGCGCGCACGGCAGCGTGTTCGGCAGTACGTCAAGCCGGGCGTGTCTTTGGCCGACGAACTCATTGCCGAACGGCGCGAGGCCGCCAAACGTGAGCGCGAAGAGTGAAAAGTAAAGAGTGAGAGAGGAAAGCATGAAGAAGATCGTACTGGATGCCTCCGCTATGCTCGCTCTGCTGAATGAGGAACCGGGCTCCGAGAAACTGACTCCCGAGATGTTGAACAACTCGATCGGCAGCACGGTAAATCTGGCCGAGGTTCAAACGAAACTGGTGAGCCGCGGCGAAGCCGCCAACGAAGCATGGGAGGACGCCCTTAGCGCGATTCAAGAGTCCGTGCCGTTTACAGAGGAGCAGGCGAAGATCGCGGGAGGTCTCGCGGCTCAGACTCGCTCGCTCGGTTCATCGTTGGGCGACCGCGCTTGCTTGGCGCTAGGGCTCGTCTCCAAAGCCCCCATCTATACCACGGACAGGTCGTGGAAGGACCTCAACATCGGCGTGCGCATCCACGTTATTCGGTGAAAAAGTGTTTAAAGAAACCAAGACCCAAGAGCCAAAAACCAAGAGCCAAGAGCCAAGAGCCAAGAGCCGAGCCACGTCCGTATGCTCCGGCTCACCGAGAACTGAGAACCGGGAACTAGATCCCAAAACCTAGTACCCTGTACCTTATGTCCTTTCACTCCGGTTTCGTTTGCATTCTTGGCCGCCCTAATGCTGGCAAGAGCACGCTGCTCAATGCGCTGGTCGGCGAGAAGCTCGCGATCATCTCTCCCAAGCCCCAGACTACGCGCAACCGTATTCTCGGAATCATCAACATCCCCAAGCAGAAGGGGCGCGAGAGTGGACAGATCGTGCTGATTGACACTCCCGGCGTGCACAAGTCCGGCTCGTCGCTTGGCCGCAAGATGATGGCGGAGGTGCGAGAGGCGCTCCAAGGCTGCGCGCTGATTTTGCTGATCGTCGATGCCAAGAGGAGGTGGGATGAAACCGATTCCTACTCTCTCGATATGGTGAAGAAATCGGGCACGCCGGCATTTTTGCTGCTCAATAAAATCGATCTGATCTCGGACAAGCGCGCGTTGCTGCCGTTGATCACGCACTTTCAATCGCTGCATAGTTTTCAGGAGGTCGTTCCGATCTCGGCTCTTAAAAAGAAGGGTCTCGACGAGTTGCTCTCATGCGTGGTGAAAGCTTTGCCCAACGGCCCGCGTTACTTTCCCGAAGATCAGGTCACCGATCAGCCGGTGCGTTTCATGGCGGCCGAGCTAATCCGCGAACACGTCCTGATGCAGACGCAGGAAGAAGTGCCGCATGCGGTCTCGGTAATGATCGAGCAGTTTGAAGAGGGTCCGCGCCTGACGAGAATTGCCGCCGTGATCTTTTGCGAGCGCGATGGGCACAAAGCCATCCTGCTGGGCAAAGGCGGCCAGATGCTGAAGAAGATCGGCACGGCGGCTCGGCTGGACATTGAAAAAATGGTAGGGACAAAAGTGTTTCTGGAGCTGTTTGTAAAGGTTCAGCCAGGATGGCGCGATTCGCGGCAGTTTGTAGACGAGTTGGATTGGCGGCGGCAGTTGCAGACGACGGGCAGTGGAGCTGATCGCAGGAATTAGTGTTCTGACGAATGTGGCGCGGACCCGCCCAGAGCGCAGTCGAAGAGGCCTTCGCGCGCGAAACCCCGCGTTCTGCGCGATTCCAGCCTCTTGAATAGGGTTGCTTCGTTCGAAATTAAAGTTGCATCAAACCGGGGAAATCCCTACAATCTCTCAGCGTCTCACCGCATCTGAATGGGGTAATGGCGAACAGCGAACCTGCCGAAACTTCACACGAACCTGAATACTCTATGACCGATTTTGTTTCGTCGTCTGAAAACCTGCAACCGGGGTCGCATTTCAGCACAGGAAAAGTTGAGCTGAAGTTAAGCGTCTCGCTCAGCGCCGATCAAAAAGCGGTCGATCAGGTTGTGCGCAGCGTGATGGAAGTGGTGCGCGACACGAAGTGCTCTCCGGGCCGCGAAGACGATGTGGAGTTGGCGCTCGCCGAAGCCCTTGCCAATGCAGTGGTTCACGGCGCCAAGAATGACCCCTCGAAAACCGTGGAATGCGATGTGGCCTGCAATGAGCAAGGCAGCCTTCTAATTGTGGTGCGCGATCCCGGCCCCGGTTTCGATCCTGACAAAATCGCCAACCCGTGCGCCGGGGACAACATTTATTCCGATCACGGCCGCGGCATTTTCCTGATCAATCAATTGATGGACGAAGTCCAGTTTCATAGGAACGGAACCGAGATTCGGATGATTAAGAAGTAGCGTCGATCATCCTTCGTCGTTCGCTATTCGCCGTTTTGCCGTTCGCTATTCGCAGCTCGCCAGCAGGTCGTTGGTCGTCCGGCAATTTTTATTTGTGCCGGCATCGCTCTCCACGTTGAAAACGAATCGCTGAAACATCCAAACAACACCGGACGACGAACCACCAGCGACGAACGATCAGCGACGTTCACTCTTTCACCGCAATCCCCAGCGTCTTCATCTTTCGATACAAATGGCTGCGCTCCAGGCCCAGCGCTTCGGCCGTGCGGCTGACGTTGCCGTGGTTCTCGTCGAGTTTCTTAAGAATGAAGTCGCGCTCATAGGCGGCGCGAGCCTGGTGCAGTGTGGAGCCTTCGCTCCCGGCGACGCGGCGAGTGCCGTCGCGATGCAGAAGCGCTGGAAGATGCTTGCGTTCGAAGCGCGTGGTCGTGGGATTCATGATCACGATGCGCTCGATTACATTGCGAAGTTCGCGAACGTTGCCCGGCCATGAGTAGCGCATGAGCGATTCAACTGCATCGTCGGTGATTTCGCGCGTACGGCGGCCGTAAGCCGACGCGAACTCCTTGAGAAAATGCCGTGCCAGAAGCGGAATGTCTTCCTTGCGTTCGCGCAGCGGCGGCACCACGAACGGAATTACGTTGAGACGATAGAAAAGGTCTTCGCGGAAATTTCCCTTGGCAATTTCTTCTTCCAGATCTTTGTTAGTGGAAGCGATCACGCGGACATCCACCGTAACCGGATCGTCGCTGCCTACGGGCACGAAGCGCTGCTGTTCGAGCGTGCGCAAAACCTTGGCCTGCGTCTTCAGGCTCATGTCGCCAACTTCATCGAGGAACAGCGTTCCATGATCGGCCTTCTGGAATTTGCCTTCCTTGTCGGCCGTCGCCCCAGGGAACGACGATTTGCGATGCCCGAAAAGTTCGCTGTCGATCAGGTCCTCGGGCAGCGCGGCGCAGTTGATTTCGACGAACATCTGATCCTTGCGCAGGCTCTGCGTGTGGATGGCGTTCGCAACCAACTCCTTTCCAGTGCCGGATTCGCCGTAGATGAGAACGCGGCCGTTGGTCGGGGCCATAAGCGCGATCTGCTGCCGCAGAGCCTTCATGGGAACGCTGTTGCCGGCGATCACGCTCTTCGATTGCAGTTGCTTGCGCAGGTCGCGATTGTCGTTGCGCAGGCGGCGGGCTTCGATTGCGTTCTTGACGAGAATGAGCGTCTTCGCAAGCGAGAGCGGTTTTTCGGCGAAATCGTAAGCGCCGAGCTTGGTGGCGCGCACCGCGGTTTCAATGGTGCCGTGGCCGGAAATCATGATGACTTCAGGCGGGTCTTCGAGTGTGCGGATTTTCTCCAGCACTTCCAGACCGTCGATCCCAGTCAGCCAAATATCGAGCAGCACCACGTCTATATTCGATTTCCGCAGCTGAGTCAGGCAGTCTTCGCCGCTTGGGCTGACAAGCGCCGTATAGCCTTCGTCCTCGAGAATGCCCTGTAGCGATTCGCGTATGGAAGCTTCGTCGTCAACGATGAGGATGTTGGCCATGGTCTATCAGTGTGTCTAGTTGTATGTTAGCTCGCCGCCGGTTTGACTCTCAATTCACCTATTCTTGTCATTCCGAGCGCAGCGAGGAATCTGCATTTTGCGGCGGACTACAGATCCCTTGCCGCCGGTGCACTTAGCGTTTCCACCGCAACCGGGAGCTCAATTACGAAGCGGCTGCCGACCGGCTTATTTTCCTCGACGCGGATGGAGCCGTTATGGTCCTCCACAATTCTGCTCACGATCGCCAAGCCTAAGCCCGTGCCGCGCTGCTTGGTTGAGAAATAGGGGAGGAACAAACGCTCTTTGACTTCGCGCGAAACGCCGTGGCCCGTATCGGAGACGGAGAGCTCGACAGCGTCGCGGTTGGCAAGCAGTGCGGTTGAGATGGTGATCTCCTTGTGTACCGCATCCTGCATCGACTCGGCGGCGTTGTCGACCAAATTCGCGACGGCGCGCTTGATGGCTTCCGGGTCGGCCATCACTGGCGGCAACTCGGGCGAAAGGTCCGTGCGTACAAGAATTCCATCCAGCCGTCCATTAAAAAGGACAAGCGCGCTTTCCACCAGCGTATTCAGATTCGCGGGCGTAGGATGCGACGCGGGGAAACGCGCGAGCACGGAGAATTCATCGACCAGCGCGCGCACCGTTTCGACGGCATGGTTGATCGTCTCCGCACAGGCGCGAATGATTTCAATCGACGCGGCATCGGGCACAGCGCCGCGTGCCAGATGACGGTGAATGCGCTCTGCGGAGAGTGCAATGGGCGTGAGCGGATTCTTGATTTCATGCGCCACTCGCCGCGCTACCTCGCGCCACGCCGCCTGCTTTTGCGCGCGCAGTAAGTCCGACAGATCTTCGAATACGAGCACATAGCCCGACCGCGTCGCGGGATACTCGATCGCCGCGACCGTAACAGCCGCGTTCACCCTGGCATGAGGCAGATTTACTTCCATGTTCGCGGCGGTAAGGCCCATGCGATCGGCGCGGCGCAGAAGCGGCTCCAGATCGGTCATCACTTCCGCGGGCAGCAGATCGGACAAACGAAATCCAACCAGCACCGACGGCGTGGCGAATTCGGGGCGCTCCGGGTGAAACATTCTCGAGAAAGCTGCGTTCGCCAGAGTTACTCGGCGCACGCCGTCAATCGAGATCACGCCGGTGGGAATGCTCTCCAAAATTGTTTCGATATAGCGCCGGCGGCCTTCGAGCGCCTCGTTGGCCGCACCCAACTCACGGCTTGATGCTTCGATCTGGCGGCTGCTGGATTCCAGCTGCTCAGCCATGCTGTTGAAGGACTGCACAAGCTCCGCCAACTCGTCCGTCGCGCGAATATCCACGCGATAATCCAGCTGGCCTTTTGATATGGCCTCCGTGCCGGCCGCGATCGCCGCCACCGGACGGTTGACTAGCTTCGACAAAAACAGCGCGAGCCAGGTCGAAGCAAAAAGCACGAGCACAGTAAGAAGAAGAAGAAATCCGAGATAAATGCGGCGAACCAACTTCCGTTGTCGCGCTAATTCTATGTAACGCTGCTGACTCTCCTGTATCTGGCGGGCGGTTTCGGCGAACTTCGGGGGCAGCGGCATGGCCACCAGAACGTAACCATCTCCGGCAAGTGCTGCGCCGACGATGTAGCTCGTTTTGCCCCACTGAAATTGCGGATGATCGCCATGCAGCGCGCGCACCAGAGGGAAGCGGTCCTTCATCTCCGGCCAGGAAGCGGGCGCGTTCAGAGTCACCTGCGCTTCGCCTCCGGATAACGCAAGCACGAATCCGCCCTGAAGTGTGGGAAGATGCTCGCGCAATTCTTCATCCGCGGCTTTGAAGTTGCCGGAATTGAAGTTTCGCAGGAACTCGTCGGACTCCGAGATCGAGACGGCTTCCGACGTGGCATTCAACGCCGCGTAGTCATAAAGCTCTGCGGCCAAGGCGGCCGTATCCGCGCGCACTTCCTCCACCGGCTGCGAGAACCACTTATCGATGGAGCGGTTCATCAGCCCGTAGGAGAACCAATACATGGCAATGACGGGCAAGAACGACAAAAGCAAATGGACGACAACCAGGCGAGTGCGGAACTTCGAACCAGCCACGCCCTGGCGGCGTTCGGCATAGAGCTTCAGCAGATTGCGCCCCAACACCAGCGACAGAGCGATAAACGTAAAGAAGATCATCCCCGTCAGCGTGGCGAAAAAGAAGAGCTGCTGATTGCTATCGGGGCTGATGAACTTCAGGTTGAATGAGGCCTGCGCGACCAGCAAGGCAAGCAAAAGAAACGAGCCGATGGCGAGCGCAATGACAGCTTTCCGCCGTCCGGAGGTCTTAGTTTCAGCGTCGCGAATTGGGCTAGGAGCGGCCAAGGCCAGTGTGCCGGCAGGTGAGGCCGGGGGTGGAGTCATTATAGAACTGCGGGGTGGGACGCCATGATTGTTCTGTGTGCAATCGCCTGAAGACCGGGTGTGGCAAAGTGGAGGCCCCCTACACCTGTAGGCCTGGCTTAATCTCGCGGACCTAAGCTTGAACGGAGTGAGATGCTATTTCGGCGCACCTCCCAGCGGTTGTACTGCCACCTCGACCCGCTCTTTGTTTCCGGGCCGAATATGGATTCTGACTCCTTTGCGCAGATAAGGCGCAAGTGCCGCTGGATTTGTCAACTCTAGGTCCCATCCTTCGGAGATCGCAACGAGCGTATATTCCCCGGGAAGGATCCAGCGCATGCCAAATGTCCCGTCGCTATCGCTCTGATCCCCCCAGAAAATGCTTAGATTGTGCGCCGGATCATCCGGAATAAGGAATACGGCGGCTTGGCTGACTGGCTTACCCTGCCACAGTGCCACGCCTTCAATTGCGCCGGAATCCTTGGTCATGACAATTGACAGTTTGACAGCAGTACCGGCCTGTATTTCAATTTGTTCTCCTATAACCTTGGCTCCTACTGCCGAAATTTCTTTAACCAAATAATGTTCCCGATTGAATGCCCAGAGATCGTAGGTTCCTGGGCGCACGCCTCCCTTGACCTCGAATCCTTTGGCGGTATTTTCTACGAGAAACTGTTCTCCAGATGGCATCTTCAAAAACCGGACATTGCACGGCAGGCATGGTAGGTCAGCGCCTTCCACTCGTATTGTCCCCGTCACGGTGGCAACGGAGCGGTCGCCCTCGCCAGGAACTACTTCCGTATCGGAAACCAAGTCAAGGGGGCGTTTTTCTGGGTAGTGGCTCAGTTTGAAAGCAAGGCCACAAGTTCAGTTAAATCCCAAGCATGATCGCTCAACCCGCTCTCCATCGCCGGGGTCACTCTCAATGTTGTGTGAATGCGAACAAAGTTGCAATACATGAAGTGAAGCGCCACGGCGTAAGCATGATTGTCGAGCTTCTTGGAGAATCCGTTTGTGAGCCGTGTAAACCTCCGCATGTGCATTCTCATAGTGAGGTTCTGGCGCTCGACGTAGCTGGTGCTGACGTACTTGGGATTGGGATTCCCACTCACCGCCTTCATGTCACAGCCGATACATACGGCAGGCGAGTAACGCGTCTCGTTTTCGACGGATGCGCCGTAAATCTTGTGCAATTGGGCGTAGTCTACGTCCGCGCCAAAGGCGCTCTCGACAGCTTCCAGATATGCCTTATGACCGTCTGTGGTGATCTGCACGCGGTTCTTGATTCGGCTAGCACAATCGTGCATGAAGTCTGTCGCCCAATCTCCCCCGCGTCCGCCAACCAGATAACTGACTACAAGTTTCGTATCGGCGTCAATTCCGACCCACGTCCAAACGTCTCCCCAGCCAATTTCTTTTTTCTCGGCGCTGACGTTCTTGGCTTTTGCCCCGACATATGCCCATATTTCGTCACACTGAAGACGGCGCACCGTCACATCGCGGACATGATGGTCGTGATATACCATGCACGCTTGGCCCAAATCGACGAGGAGTTTGGTCACCGTATTGCGAGCAATTCCAGTCATGCGAGAAGTGGAACGGATGCTGTTTCCTTCGACCAGTGCCGCTACGACTCTAATCCGATCATCATTTGCCAGCGTGTTCATATTGAGCATTATGCTTGAGCAGTGGAAAATAGTCAAGCATTTTGTTCATTTTATTCTTGCAAATTGGATCAGGCGACATTACTATCGTTTGTGGAGATGGTCTCCGGTTCTTTCCGCTTTGGCCGATTTTCACAATATCCTGTTGATAAATAGGTGTACCATGCTGCGCATGTACAAACCCTGCGCACACCCGCTGCGTCTAACCCATAGGGAGGTCGCATGGACGTGAATGTTCGTGCGTTCCGCGTCGTACAAGCGGCGCTCGCAGAACCAAAAGAGTCGACTACTGTGGACGCGAAAAGGGCAGCAGCACGCAAAGGCGGACTGATTGGTGGCCCGTCGCGTGCAGCGTCTATTAGCGCAAAAAGACGGAGCGAAATTGCACGGAAAGCGAGTAAGGCTCGTTGGCGCAAGGCCGCGTCGCGGCCTTGATCTTAGAAAGACGGACGGCAATCAGAAATGAATGAAGCTCTCGCAATGGAAGCTGGGCTGCTCGGCGGAAATGCGCCACTCGAAGGCGCGTTAGCTTTTCTAGCTTCGCGTTCCAAGAAGTCTGCGCGTCAAGTCCCTGCGCCAGCACATGAAGTGTTCAAAGGCATCGTAGACGCCACTGAACAAATGCTATTGAGTGTAATTGAAACGCGCACAAGCGCTGAATTTAATCAAGTGTTTGAGGTTGCATGGCCGAGGTATGCATCCGTGGCCATCGCGCTGTCGAGTTTCGCACACTCCCTAGTGCCAGCAGACGTAATCAACCGCCTCACGCGGGAATCCATCTGCGAAGTTGAAGCCGATATTAGAGAGAAAGCGTTAACTGCTTTTGGCGCGTCCATTAGAGATCAACTTCTGTTCACCGTATGGACGCTCCGCAAAGTCAGCGACGTATTGACGCAAATCTCAGCAGTGAAGGCAGATCCCTCAAAGCGCAAAGAGGATCTGGAATATTGCAGCCACTTCACCACATATGCTTTGCGCGCCCAATTCAGCTTGGAATGTCTCCAGATGTCGCTTCGTCTTAATCGTCCGATCTATCCAGAGGTTATGGACGGTCTCCAGGACGGTCTGCGCTCTATGGTCAATGCGTATGCATGGGCGCGGAAAGGTCTCGCGCTACGTGTTCCTGAAGATGATTCGACCATGCCGATTATGGTGTCCGACGAAGAGGACGACGATCTTGCGCGATCTTCAATGCAAGACATGGCCCTTCTTTTGGATGCAGAAGAGAACCAGTAATGGCGCTCGATCCCTCGATTCCACTCGATCCGGGGGATATTTATTGGATAAATCTGCCGCATCAAGGCGGGAGTGAACAAGCGGGACGCCGTCCTTGCATTGTTATGTCCCTCCGTTCTTTGAACACAGGAAATACAGCGGTGGTGGTTCCGATGAGCACGAACCTCAAGAATTGCACGGCATGGAAAGTGCAGCTCCCCGTAAACGAAATCATCAAGGATATTGGATGTACAAGCGCGATTCAGACAAGCGTGGCACTTTGTCATCAGGTCAGAGCCGTAGACAAGAAGCAATTCGATACCAAGATCGGAAAACTCTCTCAACTCGCCGTTCTTGCCGTACAGCTTGGAATAACCTACCTGTTCGAAATTAGATAATTCAAACTGAGCCACTACCTTTTTCTGGCAATACTCTGGGCCCTGGCGAAGGTATTTCCAGTTGGTAGTGCCCCGGCGGGAGGCCATCAAATTCTGTCCCCTCTTCTCCAATATTTTGGGTAGCTACCTGACGCAAGGTGGAGAGTATTTGCTCCCTTAGCACCACTGATCCTTCCGCTCTGGTGAAGGAAGGTGTACCACGAATTTTCAGACGCACCGCGGGTACCGCGGAAAGACGGAAGTTGGTTGTCGCTCGCTCACCCGGTTTTAAAACAATCGGCGTTGCAAGTTCCGGGTCGGTCGCGTTCGGATAGTATCTGGTCTGGAAGGCGACATCGAACTCGGAGTGACGACGTACAGCAGAAGATGCCGTGTTCGCTCCGGCCGGCCTTTCTTCTCGAGTATCTTCAGACGTTTCAGACGATGCCTCGTCTCTCTCATCAAGATCGTTCCGGGCATACCAGGGATGTGCTCTCACCGCCAAATAATATTTTCCTTCTCGTAAATGGAATACCCGGAAGAAGCCCGCGTCGTCAGCAAAAGCCTTATCCTTGAAGACAATCGCCTGTGCGGCCTCTGGTGCACCTCCAAAGAGCATGACCTCAGCGGTTGGAACCGGGTCACCAAACTCATCCGTCACCGTTCCGGAGATTGAAGCCTCCGGGTTCACTCGGAAAATCAACTTGCTAGTGTCGAAATCTGGTCCAGTGACGATGCCGGTAGAAAACGAATGGTGTTCCTCGTACATTTGTGGCAAGTACCCGGGCCCGCGAGCGGAAAGCGCATACTTAGCCGGGGCCAACCCCGGAAAGTCAAACCGCCCATCTGGCCCGGTAACGATGGTTTGTAGAACGCTGTCCGTGTTGCTTATTGCAAGGGAAACCTCAATGTCGGGCAGCACATCGCCGTGCACAGAATCGACCACCGTCCCACTGAGATAAAACTGTTTTGGGGCTTCGGGAGGCGTGGACTGAGCTGCTGCAGAGACTGTTACAACAATTACGAGAAACCATTTGTGTAACATAAGACTCAATTATCCAAAGAGATCGGTGTCAAAGTGGCCGTCACCGCCTGACTCGGCTGCACGCTGACATGAGTGCCACGCGATAAGTAACTGCTCAGCACGTCCGGATTCCGGTATTCGAGGCCATCGACACTACTGAAAGCGAGTAAGACATAGTCGCCCGGGCGCACTTGCTCGAACTCAAACTGGCCCGCTGCTGTCATTGTGGTCCTTATTTCTTTCGCCGATTCGTGCCCTGGCACCAACAGAATGGTGGCCGGACTACTCTGATCGGGCAATTTAACGTTTCCTTTCAGAGTACCTCCATCGTTGCTGAGCACGATCTCGATAGGTGCCACCGTTCCATTCTCTGGCACCAGAAAATCATCTTGCAAGACGTTGGTGGTTGCCGAAGTTGCCGACTTTACGTATGCGCCATAGGGGCTGATTTCGACGGAATAATTCCCCGGCTCCACGCCTGTAATGTTCATAACGGTTTGATCCGCATTTTGGCCTCGCCTGGCAATGAACTTGACGTGGCCGAGGGAAGCATTCTTCGAAACTAATGTGACGCGAGCGCTACTTACAACTTGATTGTGACCCGTATCAAAATCTGTTAGCACCTTCACTGGGATTGCGGGACGCTCTTTCAGTAAAACTTGAATTCCGGACGTATCCGAGCTGATGTTGAGCGGCACGGTTGCTTGCAACGTCTGGCCCTCTACCTCAGCGGATGCTCGCAGCGTATATTTGCCCTCGGTAACATACGCGGAAAAATCGTGTTGCCCGGGATGTGGTTGCACCAAAGGGAGAGATTCGCACGAACTATTGCTCAACTCAATTTTTGCGTCAACGGTTCTCGGAACACCAATTATTTCTCCTGAAATCTCAAATAGGGGTTCCTGATTCAGGGAAAAATCGACTTCCAACTGCTGTCCGGGTGAGACAGAAATCACATTTGCCGCGGAAAAGTCTCGGCCATTAGGGTAAAAGGCTAGCGGATACCCGAGACGTTTTCCCTTAGGAGGGCGGGATCGCCAATACTCAGGACCAACCGAAACAATAACAGACTCTGCGGGCATACGAAAGACCCGGAAGTGTCCGTCCTCACGCGAGTTTACCTCAACCAGCAGTTCCCATTGAACGCTGCCATCCACAACGTTTCGGCGGTACAGACGAACTGGAAATCCCTCTATTGGTGTTCCCTGAATGGATCGGACATATCCTTCCATTTGGGCTTCTGGCACAAGTTTCAAAACAATGCCATCCATATCGCCCGCGACTTGAATACCCATTGGGGTCCCGTCGGACTGTGTGAAGAAACCCGGCCTTTCCGCTTCTAGCGTTGCTGCACCTTCCGGCACACCTTCGAATCCGAAGACGCCATTGCCATCCGTCATGGCATGACGAGTATTTTGCATGTCCAGATCTACCAACGCGCGAGCGATTGGCGTTCCAGTCACAGAATTAATAACCATACCGGTGACCGTATGCCGATGCGCGTCAACTCCCGTGTCATCTGTTTGAGCTTCTCCAATCTGGGCAGTCACTAACGAAACGAAGCTCAGGGAGAATAGGATTGCCAGCTGAATTGACGTTGAGGATAAAGTCGACAGCGCACTTCCTTTTCGCCGACGATGCGTACGAGTTGGATAGCAAGGTTTCACTAGATCCTACGTTTGCTGCTTAGACAGATTTCCTTATTGACCGTGAAAACGACATTATTGTACCCCTGTCTCGCTAATTCTCAATTCGTGCTAAAGCATTATGACGATCAGATCTAACGACCAGCTGCGGCGTGCCGAGTATCCAGCCCCTTGCGCACAGCCTCGCGAGCGGGCTTTGCCCGATACTCGCGGTCAAACAGTAACCCCGCACCCTGCGTGTGCTTCGAGTGCGATCCGATCCACGAATACTTGTCGGTGAATCCCCAGGTCTGGATTGCAGTACATCCGGGATGAGAACCGCAGGCGTCGGCGACCTGGCGATAGATATCCGCCTGACGCTGGAGATCGGCTGGACTGGCGTTGCCGTTGGCATCGACGGGAAGAGCGACATCCATTTCCGTGATGTGAACTTGCAAGCCGAGCGAGGTGAAGCGTGCGATGTTGGCGGAGATCGACGTGAAATCCGCGTGCAGATTGGCAACGTGCATTTGGAATCCGATGCCGTCGATGGGGACACCATCGCGCTTGAATGCGCGTGCCATGGCGTAGATGGCATCCGATTTCGGATTAATCACCTCCGCCTCGGCTTCGTTGTAGAAAAGTAGCGCGTGCGGATCGGCCTCGTGCGCCCAGCGAAAACACTGCGCGAGATAGGCCGTACCCTGGCCCGCAAAGCCTATCCCCGGCTGGTCATACCAAACCGTGCTGCGGAGTTTGCCCGCATTCTTGCCTTCGTCGAAGGCTTCGTTGGCGACATCCCAGGCAAATATCTTCCCGCGATAATGCCCCACCACTGTTCTGATATGAGTTTCAAGCAGATTGGAAAGTTGCGAGGGCGTATAGTGCGCGACCGTCAGCCATGCCGGATTTTGCCGATGCCAGACGAGCGTGTGACCGCGTACCTTCATATTGTGCCGGGCAGCAAAGTCGACAAC
>JBAVYO010000418.1:0-4723 GCA_049698855.1 Terriglobales bacterium | reverse complement strand
CCACTACTTAAACCGTAGTGGCCGCGGGCTCCGCTCCAGCCTCCGGCGTCACCGCCGCAGGTGCAGGTGTAGGCACAGGTACAGGTGCAGGCGCAGCTGCAGCTGGCATCGCACTGGTCTTCTTGCGCGCGTCCCGAAGCTTCTTCACCTTATCAAGCCGTTTCAGTTCCTCATCAGTTCGCACCGAAATGAACTTGATCACCTGCTCGGTCACACGCAGCCGGCGTTCCACTTCGTGAACAATGGAGCCAGCTCCCTCAATCGAGAGAACCACAAAAATTCCTTCGTGGAATTTGGCGACCTTGTAGGCAAGACGCCGCTTGCCCCAAATCTCGGTCTTTGCCGTGCCACTGGCCGATGTGACCGACGACTCCAGCGTAGAAACCAGCTTGTTCAGATCCTCATCCGGCATATCCGGCCGGACGATGAACATCACCTCATAGCTACGATTCATTCGTTTTCTCCAAAAATCAGTGGTCAGTGGCCGGTGGTCAGTGACCAGTTTCCAACTCAATTCTCCGAACGGCAGGTACGATGTCCTAAGCTAGCAACCAGCAGTATTCGCGCCTGAAGTGGCCACTGACCACCGATCACTAGCCACCATCTTCCGGCTCGTTCTTACGGTTAAACCGGTTCATCGCCGCTGCCGGACCATCCTTCAAAATCACTTCAACGGCCTGCGCCGCGTTCCCGAGCATTTCATCCACTACCGCGTCCTGCGCTTTGCGAAATGGCGTCAGAACATATTTCGCGCCATCGCTCACTTTGTGATCCGGCGCAATTCCAAGCCGAATCCGCAAGAACTCATCCGTCCCGAGCGCACCCAGAATGGACTCCATTCCGTTGTGCCCCGCCGTCCCGCCGCGCGGCCGTATGCGTATCGCACCGAACGGCAGGTCCAACTCGTCGTAGATCACGATCAGATCCGACTTCACTTCAACCTGATGCTCCCCGACAAGTTCGCTCACCGAAAGCCCACTCAGGTTCATGTAGGTTTCCGGCTTCGCCAGCACCACCGGCGTGCCAGCGATCATCGCCCGTGCAGTAAGTGCGCGACACTGACGATTCCTTACTTCAATCCCAAGATCGTTGGCGATCCGGTCGATCGTCAAAAACCCCAGATTATGCGGCGTGAACTGGTATTCGATTCCGGGATTGCCCAAACCGACGATCAGTTTCACGCTGATGAGGTCTCTGCTTTTCGCCCTTAGCCTTTAGCCTCAAGCTCGCGGCTCGCGGCTCAAAGCTCGGAGCTAATCTATTTCTTTTCCTTCTTCTCGGCCTTGGGTTCAACCTTGCCCTTACCCTTATCTTCCTCGGCGGCCTCTTCACCCTCCACTTCCTGCTTGCCCTTCTTGATGACTTCGGGCTCAGCTGGAACAGCTCCGGCAGCGTCAGCCGCAGCCTCAGGCGTGACCACCACTTCTTCCTTCACCGACGTGATGTGGGCAATCATCTGGCGCGCATCCGTCAGGAACTTCAGCTTGTCGCTGTGCGGCAGATTCTCCACGCGGACTTCCACGCCAAACGTGAGGTGACTGATATCCACTTCAATCGACTTCGGAATATCCGCTGGCAGGCACTCGATCTCAATCTCGCGCAGTAGTTGCTCCAGAATGCCGCCTTCCTGCTTGACGCCTGCGGCTTCGCCCTTCAGCACGACCGGCACCGTGACCGTGAGCTTCTTGTCCATGGCGATACGCTGCAAGTCCACGTGCAGCAACCGTCCCTTGATCGGCTCGTATTGCCAGTCCACGATCATGGCCTTCACCCGGTTGCTGTCGAGCGCCAGATCGAAAATCGTGTTGTGGCCGCTCTCCGAGCGCAGAATCCGCAGCACCTGCCGAGGATCCACTGCAACGGGCGACGCTTCGCTTCCGCCGCCATACAAAACCGCGGGAATTTTCCCGCCCACGCGCACCCTGCGCGCGGCACCCTTGCTGCCCGGTTCGCGTTTCTGCGCTTCCAATATGCTGATATCCGTTGCTGTCGCCATAATTCGGTTCCTATCTTCTTTTTCTCAAAATCAAATAAATAACTTACTGACTGAAGTCTCTTCGTGATTTGCCTGGATCGCCCGCCCAATCAGGCCCGCGATCGAAAGCACCGTAATCTTCCCGCCTTTTTGCGCCCGTGCCGCGTCCGCCTCGGCCGTCAGCGGAATCGTGTTTGTGACCACAACTTCCTGAATCACCGACTCGGCGATATTCTGCACCGCCGGCCCCGATAGCACCGCGTGCGAAGCGCAGGCATACACCGTGGTCGCGCCATTCTCTTTCAGCGCCGCCGCGGTCTTCACCAGCGTGCCGGCCGTATCGATCAGGTCGTCGATGATCAGGCACGTCCGCCCGTTTACGTCGCCGATCACGTGCATGACCTCGGCCACGTTCATCTCGACGCGCCGTTTATCCACGATGGCCAGCGCCGCGTCCACCTTCTTAGCAAAAAACCGTGCCCGCTCCACGCCGCCCGCATCGGGCGAAACCACCGTCAGGTTCGGCAGGCTTAACTTCTTGAAGTGATCCACCAGCACCGGCGATGCAAACAGATGGTCCACCGGAATATTGAAAAATCCCTGCAACTGCGGCGTGTGCAAATCCACGATCAGGGCCCGATGCGCTCCCGCCATGGTAAGCAGGTCGGCCACCAGCTTCGACGAAATCGGGCTTCGCGGCTTATCCTTGCGGTCCTGCCGCGCGTACCCAAAGTACGGAATCACCGCCGTGATGCGCCGCGCCGATGCCCGCTTCAGCGCGTCAATCATCAGCAGCAGTTCCATCAGGTGCATATCCACCGGACGGCACGTGGGCTGCATGATGAACACGTCGCACCCGCGCACGTTCTCCTGAATCTGCACATAGCACTCGCCATCGGCAAAGCGCGTTACCTGCGCCTGCCCGCGCGGCATCCCCAGAAATTGGCAAACTTCATCGGCCAGCGGCTCATTCGCTAAACCACTGAAAATCTTGAACTTGTCGTCAGCGCGCGCGCGCTGAGGCTTGCGTTCCAGCTTCTCATCCACCATCGGCTTTTTTTCCGCGGTCGTAGTAGTAGCAGTCGCCATGCTTAAGTTCTCAGTTCTCGGTCTCCAGTTCTCAGTTTTGGCTCCGGTTCTCTCTGAGAACAGAGAACTGGGAACTGAGAACGGAATTTTGGCTGGGCCGCTAGGATTCGAACCTAGACAAAGTGCTCCAAAGGCACTTGACCTACCATTAGTCGACGGCCCAAAAAATCAGTGGCTGGTGGTCAGTGATCGGACTAGCCAGTGTTTCGGTCAGACTAACCACCGTTGCCTCTAGTATGCCGAACTCCAGCCTTCCAGCAAACAACAAACTTGAACAAATGCCCGACGACTAACGACCGACGACCAGCGACCGATTCCAATACTCCCGCCGCGTCAAAGTCCGCGTCGCCACCGCCTTCAATCTCTGCTTCCGCAGACGCTCGGCGGCCTTCGCAGCCTCGCCCGCCGAACCAAACAGCCCGTACAAAGTCGATCCCGAGCCGGAGAGCGACGCATATCTCGCTCCCGCGCGTTCCAACGCACGCTTCATGTCTCGCAGTTCGGGAAACTCAGAAAAGACGACTCGTTCAAAGTCGTTTTCAATCCCGGCTCGGACAAGGTCGGATAGGTTTCCAACCCGGCCCCCGCTCTTAATCAGTGTTGCGGCGGGAGCACCAGTGTCAGGGTTACTACCAAGCCACGCCGACAACGCGCAGCCAACCGAAAACATTCTATCGGACGAGGCAGACGGAGTCAATTGATACCGCGTACCGACAGCGGCTTCCTCCGCACACATCTGTGTCCGCCGTGGTCGAAGGCCGTTCGCCGACCACCTTCCGTGGACTGTCTCCCGCTCCACCAGTGCGTCCCAAGCCGCAAATGCTTTCGGCGTCGACACCCCAATCTCCGGGGTGACCACAACCATCGGCGTCGCCTTCAAGTCCGCCAGCGGATACACTTCCTCGCCGCGGTCCACCCCCAACACCGTCCCTCCGAGGACAAACAGCGGCAAATCGGATCCGACCTGAGCCGCGAGCCTCAGCCGCTGTGCGACGCTCAACGATTTCTTCAACGCCGGTCGTTCGCTAGCGCGCAGCTTCGTCAAAGCCTTTTCCAGCGCCAGCATTGTAGCCACCGCATTCGACGACGCCGCTCCCATCCCGCCCTGCACTGGCAGTCGCTTCTCAATTTCTATGGTGACTTTGCCTTCTGCGCCCAGCTCCTCCATCACCAGCGCGGCCATGCGATAGCAAGTATTCGACGAATCCAGCGGAACTCGTGGATCGTCGCACTGACAAACGATCTCAACGCGGCGCGACGGCACGACGCTAACCCGGATCACATCGTGCAGAGCAATCGTCTGATACACGGTGCGCAGATCGTGGAACCCGTCCGCGCGCCGCGCGCCGATATACAGCCCGAGATTAATCTTGGCAAACGACCGCACCGCGATGGTCATGGAAGAAAGATTGTAAGCGAAAGCAAGTGTGGCGCGGAGGTAGTGTGGCGCGGGCCCCCGCCCGCGTTTGTACCGCGGACCGACTGCTCGGACATTGCGGTACAAGCAGTCCCGTCCGCATCGGGTTCTCCGCTCGTGTGGCGCGGACACTCCTGCCCGCGCTGCATCGCTCGCCAACCTCGCCGTGCGCAAGCCTGAAATGCATTGCCGAAGAAGCCACGGCGCCAGCCTGAGCCAGAGGCTACTACGATCCACTCCGT
>JBAVYO010000417.1:0-38079 GCA_049698855.1 Terriglobales bacterium | reverse complement strand
CCTGTAAACGGATGCCGCAAGGCTTCTCCACGCTCACTTTGCTTGCTCTTGCCGTCCGCGCCAATTTCATATTCCAGCAGCTTGCCGACATCGGCGAGTATTGCGCCTGCAATCACCACATCGGCGTCAATCGGCAATGCGCGTCCCATGAAATCTGTCATCGCCTTTGCGCTGTCGCGGGCAATGTGCACCACGCAGCGCTTGTGCTCCATGAACGTAATGGGACAATTCGGAACCAGCAGCGTAAAAGGAATCTGATTCAGATCGTCCGGCTTCAGCGGACTGCGCTCCAGCGCCTTGATCCACGTCTGCGTCACCTGCTCGCGCAGCTTGGCGTCGCTGATCCACTGAATCTCCGGCCACAGACGGTCAACCGTTTCACGAACCACGGCTTCGCGCATTCGAGGACCTCCCTGATGCTCTGATAAAGAAGCTGTTGTGAAGACCCAATAGATTAACGGAGTAAGCGCGAGGGCGTCGAGGCAACGCCGCACATGAAGGTGTGATCTGACATTCCAGGTCGTTGAAGAATGCGACTTACATCCCAGCATGGCCGTTGCGTGTACGACCTTCGCGGGAGTGTCCCTCGACGGTCAAATGCCTTGATAAACAGCCACGAAGACATCGAAGGAGCAGCTGGGTAATCGATATTCCCTGGGCGACCTCAGAGCTTTTCCACAACCTTGCTAAATCGTAATTGGCGGCAAGTTCTAGCGTCCCGCGGCCAGCCGCGTTGCCAGCCGGGGCGGCAGGTTCGCAGCCAATATTTTTTCCTGCGCCACGCGCACGTTATAAGGAACACGATAGAAGCTGACAATCCACGTATCACTATCGAAGACGGCGAACGCCGCGCGCCAATCCCCGTCGCGAGGCTGGCCCACCGATCCCGGATTGATGAGATACCGGTGGTCCTTGTGCAGTGGCCAGTCCGAGGATTCGGGTTGGCCGACGGTGCGATAGCCCGGCCGGTAGCCTTCACCAATCTCCCCGTGCAGGCTGAATCCGCCCTGTAGGTGCGTGTGACCAAAAAAGGTGATGGGAACCGGGTCGGTGATCAGCGGAGTGATCGCATCCTTGACGCTAACGGTATATTCGTCCTCGTCGAGCGACGAGCCATGGACGAACTGAATGCCAGGAAGTTCCGCGAGATGCACCGGGCCTTGCGGCAGTGAGCGCAGCCATTCGAGGTTTTTGTCCGTAAGCTGGTCGCGGGTCCAGATGGTGGCGAGGCCAGCGACCGGATTGAACTCCTCCAAATCCATGAGTCCGGCGACTGCCTTGTCATGGTTGCCGCGCACAAACACGCTTTCCAGCGACTGGACCCGCGCGATCACTTCATTCGGATTGCCGCCGTAACCAACGGTGTCTCCGAGATTCACAACGAGGTCGTGGGCTGGCGCGGCCGCCAGGCAGGCGTCGAGCGCTTCAAGGTTGCTGTGAATATCGCTGAGCAGAAGGATGCGCACGGCAAGAGGAGGATTATAGCGTGGAAAACGCAAGTCAGAAGGCGGAAGTTCGATTGCAGATTGCGGAGGTCAGGTTGCAGAAGCGAGGCGAAGCAGTTCAGGTTCGCAGAAGAGCTCTCAGGTTTTAGCTGTCAGGTCTCAGGACAACCCAAACTCGCAGGTTTTTTCCTGACACCTGAGACCTGACGCCCGAGACCTATCTATTCACCACCGGGCAGCGCGCAAAGTGTCCGGGTGCGACCTCAACCAGCGGCGGCAGTTCGGTCGCGCAGGCTGGGATGCGATGGGGGCAGCGAGGTTCAAACAGACAGCCGGAAGGCAGAGCGCTGATCGGTGGCACTGTGCCCTCGATGGTGAGGAGCGGCAGAGCGCGATCGGTGGATAGTGTCGGAATGGCGTGCAACAAGCCTCGCGTATAGGGATGCGCGGGAGCACTGAACAATGCAGCTTTGGGCGCAAGCTCCACCAGGCTGCCCGCGTACATCACCGCAACCCGGTCCGCGACATGCGAGACAACCGCCAGGTCATGCGAGATAAACAGCATCGCGAGCGAAAACTTTTGGCCCAGATCTTTCTTGCGAAGATCGTTGAGCAGGTCCAGGATCTGCTGCTGGATGGTCACGTCGAGCGCGGTAGTCGGCTCGTCGGCAATAAGCAATTGCGGGCGGTTGACGATGGCCATAGCAATCATGACGCGCTGGCGCATGCCTCCTGAAAGCTGGTGGGGATAACTGCGCGCGCGGCGCTCGGGCTCAGGGATAGCGACATCGCGCATACCTTCGACGGCGCGGCTCCAAGCCTCAGACTTGGAAACGCGGTGATGGGCCAGCACCGCTTCGGCAATCTGGTCGCCGACGCGCATGACCGGATTGAGCGCAGTCATCGGCTCCTGGAAAATCATTGCAATGCGCGATCCGCGGAGACGGCGGAGATTCTCGGGGTCGAGCGTAGTCAGATTTAAGGGCTTATTTATGGGCTGAAGCTCAGTCGGCCGGGCTGCACCGTTCTGAAACATGATCTCGCCGGAGATGGTGGCTGAGGGTGGCAGCAGTCCCATGATCGCAAGCGACGTAAGGGATTTTCCGGAGCCGGATTCGCCGACGAGGCCGAGGACTTCGCCGGGGGCGATTGAGAACGACAAATCGCGCACTGCGAACAGCCCTGCGCGCGATTCCGTCGGTCCAGGGAATTGAATGCTCAGGTTGCGGATGTCGAGCAGCGGAATCACGTCGTTATGGTATCAGCGATAGTACTGCGCTCCGCGCGATTGGATAGCCGAGGCAGCCCACCCCTGCGTGATCAGCATTCACAAGGTCAAATATCAGTTTTGCACAGAACCGCTCTTACTCGTCGGGATGGGAATGGAACGCCCGACTTTCACAAATGCGGCGAAAATACCGCATGAACACTGGAGATTCTAAAGAGCGTCTGTGGCACTGCACATTTTTCGTGACACCCGCCTGTGAACGGCTTGCACTCGATTGATAAATGACCAGTTAAACGCTCGGGAATTTCATTGACGTAAGAAATAGGAAGAGTAAAAACATAATCGTTCTTTGACACGTTCTGAAGTTTTTCCGGTTGGTGCAGCGTCCGGGGCTCAAGCAAGGTCACTCCGATAGCCGCGAGGTGAGTCGGAGAGGGTCAGCAAGGGTCTATAGCTAAGCGCTGGTCGAGAAGAACAAGAGCATCTGTCGAAGGCAGGATAGAGTCCCGAGGCGTTGGACTGATTTATCCGGTTGGCGGTGAGCCCGGAGCCCGAGCAGGATCGCCAGGTAGCAAACCCGCAAGGGAGCTTTCTGAGAGAGGTCAGCAAGGGTCTAAACGCGAGCTACTGGCCGAGAGGAATGAGTTCAACATCACCTCGGGACTCTCTATTTTTGTTCAGTCCCGCCAATCTTAAGAGTTAGCGTTGTCTAAGCAGAAGCTGCCCGTGCCTGTTCCTTCTTGGTTACTGTGTATCCGCTGGTGATTTTCTTAATCGCAACGGCGATGGCAACCAGGAATAGTGTTCCCGTTGCTCCGTAGCCCGCGCCCTGTTGCATTCCCAGAGTGTGAGCATCAGACTTCGCTTGAGCGGCAGCGGTCGCATTTGCGTCCATCTCCTCATGTAGTGCCTTGATCTGCGCTTGCTGGTCATTCGTCAGTTTGGTCAGTTCCGCAACCTGCTGTTGCAGCGGCGCAGAAGCGGCTTCTTTCTGACGAGCAACATACTGCTGTAGGAGAGCGGTGTTGTACTGCCGCCATAAATCAGCGCATGAGCCGTGGGGTAGGATTATGACGCAGGTCGGTTTAGGTGGAATCTGAATCTGTTGAGAGGGTAGTGTCATGTCCTGCGCGAACACTGTGGACGCGACGACCAAGAGCAATAGACCGACCGTTTTCATAACGACCTCCAAGCCATTAGTGGACTATCCCACAAGATTGCCTTGCAAGTTACTAATGTAATTGGCCGCGATCGCTCGTCGACAAGCGCTAAGGCTCCACCACTATCTCTAGCGCCCTCGGCGTCTGTAGTCGCCGCCGGAGGGTCGCGTTCTTGGCTGGATTGTCGGCTACGGTGTCCGCACATTTGATTTTGCGCCCGCCACAGCGTAAAAGAACCTGAATATGTCTTGTCGGCGGCGCGTTGCTCTTTATCTCCTTTTCACCATCTCAATCTTCCTTTGGATCACGAACGGGATCGCGAACGCTGCACCACAGGTCTCTCCTCCGCAGAAAAACGATCATGCCCAGGAAGCCGCGATCTTCGAGCGCATTCTCAACCACGTGCGCTTTGAGAACGATGGCACCGGCGTGGAAGACACCGAGGCGGTTGTGCAGATTCAGAGCCAAGCGGGCGTCGAGGAATTTGGGCAGCTGGTTTTTGGCTACTCCTCCGCGACGGAAAAGTTGGATATCGAGTATGTACGCGTGCGCAAGCCGGATGGCCAGGTTGTTGTCACGCCGCAGGCGACGGCGCAGGATTTCGCTCCCGACGTGCTGAAAGAAGCGCCGATGTACAGCGACTATCGGCAGCGGCATATTTCTGTCGCGGGATTGCGGCCGGGAGACACGCTGGAATATCGCACGGTAACGCACATCGTGACTCCGCTCGCCGGGGCGAATTTTTGGTACGAGTACACCTTTCCCAAAAATGCGGTGGTGAACGAAGACCGGCTGGAGATTGACATTCCGAAGGCGCGCGAAATCAAGCTGAAGACGCCGAAGCGCTCCCCGGAGATTCAGGATAGCGGCGACCGGCGCGTCTACACATGGGTCGTGAAAGGAATCGAACCGGACCGCGACAAAGCCAAAGATAAAGATGACGATGCGGAAGAAGAAACCGGTCCCGATGTGCAGCTGACCACCTTTACCGACTGGAAGCAGATCGCCGAATGGTACGCAAAGCTGCAAGGCGAGCGCATGACGGTGGACGACAGCGTGCGCAAGAAGGCCGATGAACTGACGAAGGGCGCGACAACTCTCGAAGAAAAAGCGCGCCGCCTATATGACTATGTAGCGCTCGACATTCGCTACGTCAGCATTTCGCTCGGGATAGGTCGCTTCCAGCCGCATGCCGCCTCCGAAGTCCTCGAAAGCGGCTATGGCGACTGCAAGGACAAGCACACCCTACTCGCCGCCATGCTGAAGGTAGAGGGTATTCAAAGTTATCCCGTGCTGATCGACAGCTCGCGCAAGCTCGATGTCGATGTGCCTTCGCCGGCGCAGTTCGATCACGTGTTCACGCTGGCGGACGTTGGCAGCACCTGGACGTGGCTGGACTCCACACAGGAAGTGACGCCTTACGGCCTCATTCTTTATCAGCTGCGCAACAAGCAAGCGGTGGTCGCATCCGACGATGCCGAGGGCGGACTGCGCAAAACTCCCTCCGACTCGCCCATCAAGTCCTTCGCCCATTTCGTGCTCGACGGCAAGTTCACCGAATTTGGCGCGCTCGATGCAACCCTCGAATTCACTGCCCAGGGAGATCGCGATTGGCCGATGCGCGCGGGTTACCGGCGCACGCCGCAGGCCCGATGGGACGACTTGACGAAGGCGGTTTCCGCGCAGTGGGGTTTGCCCGGCGATGTCGATCGCGTGCAGGTCGATCCTATCGAGGACACATCAAAACCGTTTCACCTGAAATATCACTTGCGGGTGAGCCGCTATTTCATTGTGCCTTCGGCCAGCGTTGATTTCCGCCCGATTCCGCCGCTGGGAGTTCCGCCCGTGCGCGCGTCCGCGAAAAGCACCGAGCCGATCGACATAGGGCCAGCAGGAGACGCCGACTATAAGGTCCATCTTGAATTTCCAGCGAATTACTCCGTGCACACTCCGCTGCCTGTGAAGATATCGCGCGACTATGGCGAATACTCCTCTTCCTACTCGTTCACCGTTTCTAAATCCAAGCAGGGAGTGCTTGAAGGCGAGCGCAAACTCAACGTAAAGGTGAATGAGCTGCCCGCGGCGCGGCGCGCGGATTACGAGTCGTTTCGCAATGTAACGCTTGGCGATACAGACCAGTTGTTGTCGGCCTCCATCCTGGCGCCATCGGGCAGCGCGACCGATGCGGCCGCGAAGATGGAAGGCACTCCCGCCGAGTTGCATACCGCCGGAGTGAAGGCTCTGGAGAGCAAAGACTATCGCGGCGCAATCGATTTGCTAAAGCGCGCGGCCGACGGCGATGCGAACTTGAAAGATGCGTGGTTTGACCTGGGCCGCGCGTATGCCGGCGCGAACAATCACGCCGATGCCATCGGCGCTTTCCGCAAGCAAATCGAGCTGGACCCGAACCATAAGCTCGCAAATCTTGAGTTAGGTCTTGAGTTACAGCAGGCGGGAAAGAACGAAGATGCGGCCGCAGCCTATCGCAAGCAGTTGGAGATTGCGCCCTACGAAAAAAATGCGCATAAGGATCTCGGTTTGCTGCTGGCGCAAATGGGCCGCGATGCCGACGCCCGCGCCGAACTGGAAGCCGCAGTGGCGATTCCTCCCGACGACCCAGAAACCAAGCTCGCTCTGGCGCAGGTCTACACGAAATTGGGCGAGACGGCGAAGGCGCAGGAATTGATGAAAGGCCTGACCGGCAGCGCGGGCGGAGATACTGGCCCCGACATTTTTGCCGCAGCGCTGAAGAGCGATATCGACCCGGCGCAAACTGAAAACGACGCGCAGCAGGTGCTCTACGACATCGGAGGCCAATTCGATTCCGGCGAATTCGACCGCCTGGGGCCACCGGCATTTTCGGCGATGCGGCTGGTCGCGCTGGCCTGGGCGCGCATCGGCTGGGCAAAATATCTGAAAGGCGAAAACCTTGCGGCCATGCAGTTCTTGAATTCAGCGTGGCTGCTGAGCCAGTCGGGAACGGTCGCGAATCGTCTGGGGCAGGTCTACGAAAAGCAAGGCCAGCCAGAAAAAGCGCTCCACATGTATGCGCTAGCGGTAGCAGCAGGCGGCGCAAACGTCGCTGATTCGCGGCAGCGACTAGATCGTGTGGCGCGGACACTCCTGTCCGCGCAGCAGTTAGGGGCTGCCGCCAATTCAGGCAGCGTGGCGGGAGGCGCGACCGACGTTTCCTCAGAGAACGCCGCGCAGAAAGAAATCGCAGCGGCGAAAACAGAGTTAGTCGATTCGCGCACAGTGAAGCTGAAGCCAATGAAGCTGGATGCCGCCGCGCGCGCGGCCGCAAATAAAGCGGGAGGCAAGGCAACCTCGGCGCAATTCAATTTAGTCTTCGATAGCTCGCCGCGCCCAGAGCGAGCCGAGTTCGTGGAAGGCGACGAGACCTTGCGCTCAGCAGGTGATCAAATGCGCGAGAAAGATTTCCCTGTCCGCTTCCCAGACGCATCCTCAATCAAGATCGTCCGCCGCGGGGTGGTAAGCTGCGGCACGTCAGGCTGTGCGGTGGAGTTGCTGCCAATCGAAACTTCGGGGTCTGCACCGAGGTAGCTTGTCCTGAGGGCATGTCGCTGCGGGTTTTGGGTGTGATGCGCTATCTTGACAATAGGAAAACGCTGGACTGACCTGTTAGGACGCAATAAGGTGTTTCAGATGAACGGCACGATGCGCTGCACTATCTTCTTTGTTCTGACCTTCCTGCTCTTCGGAACTACGCAAGCTCGGGTCCCCACCACAGACATATCCGCGGTGGTGGCTGCGGGCAGCGTCAAAGATGACGTTTATTCGAACACTTATCTGGGGATGAGCATCACCGTCCCAAAAGGACACTTCACAGCGCCATCGCTCGTCAACGTCGAAGGACACCGGGCGCGTCTACTAAATGCTGTCTACGATTCCCCTGAAGGTCCGAAGAACTACACGATTGGCTTGATGGCCGACTCTCTTGAGAACTATCCGAAAGATATGCCGCTGACGGTATACGTGCGGAGCGTCCGGCACCAACTGGAAAAAGATGGTCTGCGAACTCATAGTGAGGAATTTCCGATCACGATTGCGGGCGTCCAATTCGTTGGGGCAGTTCTGGTAGTGTTCGACAAGGAGAATGGCACGTATTATCGCGGGATCTATGCGACCTATCTGGACGGCTACGTGGTTTCTCTGGAGGTCCAGTCTGGGAGCGAGGAGCGACTCCGGCAGTTGCTGTCGTCTGCCGTAAAGATCAACGGCCAAAAACACTGAATAGGGGACATGGGTACGAGAAAATGGTCGCCCTAACCCTGGTGGCCTCAAATCACACCACAACGCGCGGCGTTGCCTCGACGCATTCGCGCCCGCTCCGTTAATCTAGTGGGTCTTCATAACAGCTTCTTCATCAGAGCATCAGGGAGGTCCTCGAATGCGCGAGGCCGTGGTTCGTGAAACAGTTGACCGTCTGTGGCCGGAGATTCAGTGGATCGACGACGCCAAGCTGCGCGAGCAGGTAACGCAACCGTGGATCAAGGCGCTGGAGCGCGGTCCCGCTCAAGACCGACGTTGCGAAACAGATCCCTCCGGCAGAGTGTTCGGGGCTACGGTGGGGCCAATCGCTACACTTACTAAGTGGCATGTGGCGGGGCAGAAAGTTCGAACCACTCTAGTAAACGATTTTCCCAATTGACAAAGACGTTCCTTTCCGATAGCGTTCGATTAAATTTTCGCGACACTTTCCGCGTAGTACGGTACCATTAGCTCCTTCCCCCGGGCGCGACTATCCATGGGTCACGCCATCGCTTTTCACCGGCACTTGTTTTAGCGGAGCCTCTATGAAGACTGCATCGGTTCTTCTCCTTCTAAGCGTCGGCATCGTCGCGGCCGTCCAAAGCTCATCGGCTCAAAACCTCGCGGTCGGAGACTGCCGGCCCGGTCTAGCCAGCTACTCGACGATTTCCGCCGCAGTGGCCGCGGCGACTCCGAATTCCACTGTCTTCATTTGTCCGGGAACTTACCCAGAGCAGGTCACGATCGCCACGCCGTTGACCTTAGCGGGCTTGAAGAGCGAGAACGGAACCTACCCCGTCATCACGGTTCCCAGCGGGGGGATTTCGGCAAGCAGCGGCAGCGCCGCCCAGGTTGTTGTGGATGGAACGGCTTCCTTTTCCGAGTTCGGACCGGTTGTGATTCGCAATCTTGTGGTCGACGGCACCGGTTCTGGGTTCGACTGTTCTACCGGCTACTTGTTTGCCGGAGTCAACTATCTGAGTGCCTCCGGCCACCTAACCGGAGTAGAGGTGCGGAATCAAAGTCCGGGCGGATGTGGAGTCGGAGTCTACCTTGAAGGACCTCCAGAGACGAATGGCAGCGTGAGCGTGCAAAACAGCAACATACACGATTTTGACAATATGGGTATATACGGAAGCAGCCCGGGATTCACCAGCTTCCTCGTCAATATCAACTCCAGTTTCATCGTGTCGGACAGTGCGACCGTGCAGGGTGGAATCCGGTATGCTTTGACGGATGGAGAAGCGAAAAACAACAACATCGTGGTCGTATCGGGCCAAGTTGGCTTGTGGTTGGAGAATTACTTCGGCCATGTGAACGCCCGTTACAACACGATCGACGGCGGCCAGGTGGGAATTCTTTCGTCTGTTAGCCGCGGTAACGTCATCATTTCCAACACCCTGTCGAATAATGGGACGGGAATTCAGGTTGGAGGCTTCTCAGGAAACGATCAGATCGGCTGGAATACGATCAGCTTGAGTACGACAGCGGCGATTGATCTTGGTTGTGCTCCATCGACCGTGGCCCAGGCCAACACGGTGTATGGCGCTCCCGTAGGAGTGGCCAACGTGGCGAGCGGAGACAAGGTGATGGAAAATGCCTTTTACGGCGTTCTCACCTCGACTACGGCGTGCCAATGAGCGGCCAGAATCTCTGGGCGTTCTGACTCCTGTCATCCGCTCCACGAATCGCGCCGGATTCCTGTAAACTCTTTTTCATGTCCGTCATCTCCGCCCACACCGCCCACGTTGACGGCGGAGCCAGAGGCAATCCCGGGC
The DNA here is from genome assembly GCA_049698855.1 of Terriglobales bacterium. Classification (GTDB taxonomy): domain Bacteria; phylum Acidobacteriota; class Terriglobia; order Terriglobales; family Acidobacteriaceae; genus Acidiflorens. The sequence goes on along the minus strand of JBAVYO010000417.1, from coordinate 28,196 downwards.
CCGCCGGCTACGGCGCAGTCATCCACGATCCTCAAGGCAAGAAAATTGCCGAGTTGAGCGAATACCTCGGCCACCACACCAACAATTATGCGGAATACCAGGGCCTGCTGGGCGTGCTGCGCTACGCAGTTGAGCATGGGATTATGGCTTTACACGTGGTCAGCGATTCGGAACTGATGGTGCGGCAGATGAACGGCATCTACAAGGTGAAGAACCCTGAATTGCGTAAGCTCTACGAGGAAGCCCGGCAGCTCGTCCGGCAGTTGGAGCACTTCGAAATCCGCCACGCCCTACGCGAGCACAACCAGACCGCCGACCGGCTGGCAAATCTGGCGATGGATAAGGGGCGGTAGGCGGGCGAGGTTGCTGCACGCGTTGGGTAACTGAGCCTTGGCTTTTAAGTAATCCGGACTTATATAAAGCTCTCCTTACTCATTTCCAGCGCTTAGTCTCTGCTGCTTACGAAGGTTTCGACATCAAACAGCGCACAGATACCGCTGGAGGTGAAGTGGTAGACTACAGCCGCCATGCATCGCACATCACTTATTTATCTTTCACTGCTGTTGTTTTTCGGAAATGTAGTCTCTCAGAGCCAAACTCAAGAGGTGAAAACGGGCGGAACTGTATCAACGGAGCCCGCATCGGCCAATCCCGCGTCCGCGAATTCCGCATCGACGAATTCCAGTTCTTCGGATTCGGGCCTTAAACAACCAGCCTCAGGCACCAAGAAACCGCCTCGCGCCATCTATGCTCCAAGCCCTGAGTATTCTGATTGGGCGCGCGCGCTAGGCGTACAAGGAACTTGTTTTCTTTCCTTAACCGTCGACGAGGAGGGAAAACCTCGCGATATCAAGGTAGAAAAGGGGCTTGGATCAGGGCTAGATGAAAAGGCTGTGGAGGCGGTGAGCCAGTGGAGATTCGAACCGGCTCAAAAAGACGGAAAACCGATCGCAGTTCCAATCAAGGTCGAAACAACTTTCCACTCGTACGACAGTACAGTTAACTTTCATGAAACGCCGCAATTGATACAGCGTGCCACCGCTGGTGAGGCGGAGGCAATGTTCGAACTTGCCAAACTCAACTCCTTTAGTGGGCCGCGCGCATATCAATTTCTGCTTCGGGCAGCGAATCAAGCTCTTCCCGAGGCTCAGTTCGAAATGGGGGAATACACTTCAAAGTACGACGCTACAGCTGCTTACATGTGGTACGAGCTAGCCGACCGGTCTCACGTGAAACACGCAGACAAGAAGCTTGGGAAACTTGCATCGAAGATGTCGCCGGGAGATATTGCGGAAGCGCAGAAACGAGCGGAGGATTGGCAGCCCTCCAAGGAAAATGCCCCAGCCGGACTCAATCCGCAGTAGCTGCCCTGGTTACGCGCGGCTCTTCTTCGCCACCGTCGCCTTCACCTTGACGGTTTCCCAAGGACGCTTTGGCCGCTCGACTACGGGCTCGTCGCGATCCTTAACGCGGTCATACTGGTAGGATTCGCTGACTGTCCCGAGCGATTCGTTGTAGAGGCTGGGCAGTCCGAGTGCTTCTTTCATTTCTTCGGCGAAATCGTGCAGCGCTTTCAAATGATCGGCCGTTGCTGGCACTTCGGTCTTTGTGGTTTTAAGAAATTGCTGATAGCCGCGATTCACCAGCTTTGAAATCTCGCCCCCGATCAGGTATCCGGGATAGGCAAAGATCTTCACGCCGCCATCGCCGTTCTTCTGGATCGCCGCCGAGCAGTTGTACTTCTTCAGAAAAACCCGGCCTTCGGTGCCGGGCGCTTCGATCAGATCAAAGCCATGTTCGCGCAGCCAGGCGACCGCTTCTTCGTAAGTCCGCTGTTCCACTTTCGCAGTCATTATGACGATTCAACTCCGTTTACAAGCTTAGATGCCGCTCAACTCTCAAGGGCGCGTGCCAGAAATCCTGCACCAAACTTCCGCGCCACGAATCTAAAAACAAAACACCGGGGAAAGAGTTCGCGTGAAGCCTTCACTGTTTCGACGCTAGTATAGATATACCTTTTCTGAATTACTGGCACATTACTGTAGTCACAGGGTTGAGTTCTCAATGAATGCAGCCGATTCCGGTTTCCCCATTTGCCCGGCGGCGTCCGCGGACGCTACCAAGGGCCGTGCGGGTGAAACTGTGCTCGCCCGCATCGGCAACACACCGCTCCTGCGGCTGGATGCGCTCGTTCCCGATCTCCCCGGTATTGAATTACTGGGAAAAGCGGAGTGGTACAACCCCGGCGGATCAGTCAAGGATCGCGCCGCCGCAAACATTGTTTGCGAGGCCCAGCGCGCCGGAAAACTTGCTGCCGGAAAAATTCTGCTCGACTCGACCAGCGGTAACACCGGCATCGCCTACGCCATGCTCGGCGCGGCCCTCGGATTTCCGGTGACGCTCTGCGTGCCCGAGAATGTGTCCGAAGAACGAAAACGCATTCTACAGGCTTACGGCGCGAATATCATCTATACCGATCCGGGTGAAGGCTCGGATGGCGCGATCAAGAGTGCAAGACTGCTTGCGGGGCGCGACCCCGATCTTTATTTCTATGCGGATCAATACTCCAATGACGCCAACTGGCGGGCGCATTATTTGACCACGGCAAACGAAATCTGGAGGCAGACCGAAGGCCGCATCACCCACTTCGTTGCCATGCTCGGAACGACCGGGACCTTCGTCGGCACGACGCGCCGGCTGAAGGAATTGAATCCGCAGGTGCGCTGCATCTCGCTGCAACCCGATTCCCCGTTCCACGGCATTGAGGGCGCGAAGCATCTGCCGTCGGCAATTGTGCCGGAGATTTACGACGCTTCGCTTGCCGATCAGAATGTCGAAATATCGACCGAGGCGGCGCATGACATGGCTCGGCAGCTGGCGCGCGAACACGGCTTGCTGGTTGGAGTCTCAGCTGCGGCGGCCGTGGTGGGAAGTGTGCAGATTGCGGAGAGCCTGAAGAAGAATCAGCCGGCGACGATTGTCACGGTGCTGTGTGATTCCGGCGACAAATATTTGAGTGAGAGATTCTGGAGTGAGGGATGAGGTTCGAGGTTCGAGGTTCGAGGTACGAGGTCTCTCGATTGCGACGTCGCCGCCGGCGGGATGGTTCACTTCTGCAATCTGACCTCTCACCTATGACCTTCCTCTGAACTTGCCATGCTGAGAATTTTCCAGTCCGCCTACGATTCCATTCGCCAGCACGGGGAGCGGACTTATCCTCATGAGTGCTGCGGCGTGCTGCTTGGGCGCTTCGAAGACGATGGCGCTAAGACCGTCACCCGCGCCGAGGCGTGCGGCAACACGCGCGCCGACTCTCCGCACAACCGCTATAGCATCGATCCGAAAGAGCTGGTCCGCATACAACGCCAAGGTCGCGAGCGCGACGAAGACATCGTTGGCTTCTACCATTCGCATCCGGATCACCCGGCGCAGTGGTCAACCACCGATCTCGCTGAAGCGCACTGGATTGGCTGCTCGTATGTGATTACGAGCGTCGCGCAAGGCAAAGCCGCCGCGACGAACTCGTTTGAGCTGTCGGGAGCGGATGAGAGCGATAAGAAGTTTGTAAACGAGACGATAGAAATCGCGTGACCGCGTCTTGTATCGCCGCAGTTACAGGCAATTCATCTCTCGACGCGAATCATATCTAGTGTGGTGCGTCGGGAATAGTGAAGGTTAAATATTGTGCCTCGATCCGCGTGATCGGTGGTGTCCGGCGAGGAGTTCAAAGACTTTAACCACAGAGGGCACAGAGGAAACCGGCGACTCATAAATGTCGATCTGTTTGACGCACCACTCTAGACCCGGGCTATCGCCAGCGCTTTAGCTGGGGCCATAACTCCGCGGGTGTGCCGAATTTCGCCCCGTGGCAAATGTTGATTGAGATCTCAGTTTCCAGCGCGTAAGGATTGGGCGCTGAGTTGCCGAGATATTCCACATGGTCGAAGAGCTGCTCCAGGCGTGCTCGGCGATCGCCGAGCACGATCAGGCAATTGCCGGAGTATCCGCGAGGACCCCACAGCCACCAGGTTCGGTCGCCGCTGAGCGCGTTTGGCAGACCATATTTTGGCCCGAGGAAATCGATCGCCCCTGCCTGGCCGTAGTCCTGCGCGAAAATTGCGCAGTCTTTGCGCTCGTCGGCGGGAATCCGCTGCCAGGCTTCGGCGGTCTTGTCCACGATCTCATTCCATCCAAACTGATCGGCGTAATGCTGAGGAAGTGCCGCACGTTCGTGACTGTGCTCGCTGCGCGGAATTTTTATGGGCAGCCGCTCCATATAGGAAATAAATTGGTCAACGGGAAGGATCGGCATCGCGAGGGGCGCGAAGACAGCGCCGGTCGCCAGCAGCAGAACAACGATCGCCGGTTTCAGCCACGACTGGTGGATACGGTCGATGGCATCGGCAATCACGATGGCTCCAGCCGCCTCATACACCGGGTAGATCGGAGCCAGGTAATAATTCTTACCCTTGAGGAAAACAAAGACGGCGAAGCTCGCCAGATAGGCCCATCCCAGGAAGCGGTAGGGCTGAAAGCGGCGCGCAACCAGCAGAGCAATCACTCCGACAATCCAGAAGAGCGCGGAGGCAAAGTGCGTGAGCAGCAATTGCTGGGAAAAGAACTGCCAGGGCGAGAGCACGACATCGCGGCCCTCGGATCGAATGTTCCTCATCAATTGCACGAAGGGCCAGTCATAGTGGATGTTCCATAGCAGGTTCGGAAGGAAGATCAGCAGGGCGGCGAGGCCCCCAAACCACATCCATTTGTTCAGCAGAAATCGCCGCTGGCGGGACAGCAGCAGTCCCGCGACGATGGCCAGGCCGAGCACGACAATCGAATACTTCTCCTCGAGTCCGATTCCCGCGACAATGCCAAACCAGAGCCAATAGCGCGGCTGCTCGCGCTTGATGGCGAGAATCGCGAAGTACACGCAACCCATCCAGAGCAGCACTTCGAGATCGCAGTTGGAGGTGAGCAGGCTTCCGCCAGACAAATAAATCGGGCCAACAAGAACAGCCAAGGCGCTCAGCGCTACCGCGAAGCGTTTGCCTCCAAGTTCGCGTGCAATTACGCCAGTGAGGACAATCAGCGCGGCGCTTGAAAGCGCGGGCAGGAGGCGGACGCTGCGCAGCGAATCTCCGAACACGCCCATGAAGATACGAGTGAGGATGGGCAGCAGCGGAGGCTGATCGACGTAGCCCCATGCCGGGTGCCGTCCGCAGGCTATGTAGTCGAATTCGTCGCGGAAATATCCGTATCGGTTGTTGAAAATCAGGTGCAGCGCGAAGCTGAACATCGCAATGAAATAGACGGCCAGCATGCCGTCCCGTTGAGACTGCCGCTCGATACGGGGTTCTGTGGGCATAGAGGCTACAAGATACTTTGTAAAGATCCGCGGTGTCACCATAGGACCGAGAGAATCTTTTTATAGGCCGATTGGACGGATTGGCATGTAAAAAGTCTCTCAAGATGCGACAATGGATGTTCCCCACCATGACGACCGCCGCGATAGCTGTCATTACGCCTGAGATGATCCGGGAGCACGGGCTCACACCGGATGAATTCGCAAAAATCAAAGAGCTGCTGGGTGGCCGCGAGCCGACCATCACCGAACTCGGCATCTTCAGCGTGATGTGGAGCGAGCACTGCTCCTATAAATCGTCGCGCGTACATCTGAAGCGGCTGCCCACGCGCAGCAAGCTCGTCTTGCAAGGGCCCGGAGAAAATGCGGGGATTGTCGATATCGGCGACGGCTGGGCTTGCGCGTTCAAGATCGAATCGCACAATCATCCGTCGTTCATCGAGCCGTTTCAGGGCGCGGCTACGGGCGTTGGCGGAATTCTGCGAGACATTTTCACCATGGGCGCACGGCCGGTCGCGGTGATGGACTCGCTGCGGTTTGGGCCGATTCGAACGACGGAAGACGCGGGCGAGGGCGTCCGCGCTACACAAGCCCTGCCCGCACAGGCTGAGATTCACAAAAACCATTCCGTTATGGAGGGTGTGGTTAGCGGCGTCGCCTCTTATGGCAATTGCTTCGGCGTGCCGAACCTGGGCGGCGAAGTAAAGTTCGAGTCGTGCTACTCGGGCAATCCGCTGGTTAACGCATTTGCGCTTGGGCTGGTTCGCAAGGATCAGATTTTTTATGCCCGCGCCGCCGGAGAAGGTAACCCCGTCATTTATGTAGGCTCGAAAACCGGACGCGACGGCATACACGGCGCGACCATGGCGAGCGAGGAATTCAGCGAAGGCTCGGAAGCTAAGCGTCCCAATGTGCAGGTTGGCGATCCGTTCCTGGAAAAGCTTTTGCTCGAGGCTTGTCTTGAAGCCATGCAAACCGGGGCGATCGTCGGCATTCAAGACATGGGCGCGGCGGGCCTCACGTGCTCGACTTGCGAGATGGGCGCGCGCGGCGGCACAGGCATTGAAATCGAACTCGACCTCGTCCCGCAGCGCGAAACCGGCATGACTCCTTACGAGATTATGCTGAGCGAATCGCAAGAGCGTATGCTGCTGGTCGCTCAGAAAGGCCGCGAGGCCGAGGTCTTCCGCGTATTTGAAAAGTGGGGACTTGATGCGGTTGAAGTTGGCCGCGTGACGCGCGATGCGAAAATGCGCGTTCTGCAACATGGCGAAGTGGTCGCGGAGATTCCCAACGCGGCGCTCACGGACGACGCGCCGGTCTATAAGCGTCCGCTTGCGCGCTGGGAACCGCCGGTTGAACGCGAAATGCCAGAGCACATCCGATTGGCCGAGAGCGGCGATTTCACAGGCCAACTTAAGCAATTGCTCGGAAGTCCAAACATCTGCTCCAAGCGGTGGGTGTGGCAGCAATACGATCACATGGTGCAGACCAACACGGTCGATGCGCCCGGAGCAGGCGATGCCGGCGTGATTCGCATTAAAGGATCGGAGCGCGGGCTGGCCATGTCGCTCGATGGCAACGGACGCTGGTGCTATCTCGATCCGCGACTCGGCGCGATGCACGCGGTTGCCGAGGCGGCGCGCAAAGTAGCGTGCGCGGGAGCGACTCCGATTGGCGCAACCAACTGCCTGAACTTTGGCAATCCAGAGAAGCCGCACATCATGTGGCAGTTTTCGCAGGTGATTGACGGCATCACCAAAGCCTGCGAAGAACTCGACACGCCGATCACCGGCGGCAATGTCAGCTTCTATAACGAAACTTTGGGCGAAGGAATTTATCCGACGCCGGTAGTCGGAGTGGTCGGCATTCTCGAAGATGTGCACAAAGCCGTGAAGATGCACTTCGCGCAGTCGGGAAAAAAGATTGTTCTGCTGCGCGCCAATGCTCCGGGCGACGCCGTGGATGCGCAGTCCGAATTCGGCTCGTCCGAGTACGCGAAAGAAATTTTCGGCGCTGTGTGGGGCTATCCGCCGGAGTTGGATATCGAAAAAGAAGCCACGCTGCAACGCGCGCTGATCGCGATGATTCAGGCTGGGCTGATCGAGTCCGCGCACGACTGCGCCGACGGCGGCCTGGCTGTGGCGCTAGTAGAATGTGCGCTGCCAGCGGGCGTGGGCGCTGGCGTTAAGCTGGCTGGGCTAGGGCTTTCGCCCGAATACCGCTTGTTTGGAGAGGATGCCAGCCGCGTCGTTATAACATGCGACCCAGCGCAGTTGGCGCGAATCAAACAGGTAGCGGCGGAATACGAAATCTCTGCGGATTTGCTGGGCGAAACGTCCGGCGACCAGGTCGAGATTGCAATCGATGGGCAGCCGGTAATCGTGGCACGCGCTGATGAGTTGCGCGCCGCTTACGAAGGGGCGCTGGAAAAAGCGCTGAGGACCGAAGCAAGCGTGGACGAGCGAATAGCGAATAGCTAAGGACGAACGACAAAGAGCTGATGCCGAATCCAGATAAATTTCGCGAAGAATGTGGCGTAGTCGCCATCCATGCGCATCCCGAAGCCGAAAAACTGGCTTACCTCGGCCTCCACGCCCTGCAACATCGCGGACAGGAATCGGCCGGCATCGTCACCTCGGACGGGGAGCATCTGCGCCAGCACAAGGCCATGGGCCTGGTCGCCGATATTTTCAACCAGGATGTACTCGCGTCATTGCGGGGCATCCTCGCCATCGGGCACACGCGCTATTCGACCTCGGGCGATTCGGCGCTGCTCAATGCGCAGCCCATCATGGTGCAGTCGAACAAGGGCGCCATCGCCATTGCACACAACGGGAATCTGGTGAATGCGCGGGCGATCCGCGCGCGGCTGGAAAATCAGGGCTCGATTTTCCAGACCAACAGCGACACCGAAGTTCTGGTTCACTTGATCGCGCTTTCGCGGGAGCAAACGCTTCCCGACGCCATCGCCGACTCGCTGCGCCGGGTGGAAGGCGCATTTTCGCTGGTCATCATCAGCCGCGACCGCATCTTTGCCGTGCGCGATCCGCGCGGCTTCCGGCCGCTGGCCATGGGCCGCATCGCCGCCGCGACCGGCGAGAAAAGAGACACGGTTGTCTTCGCCTCGGAAACTTGCGCCTTCGATCTGCTGGGCGCAACTTACGAGCGCGATGTCAAGCCCGGCGAACTCGTCATTGTCGGTCCCGAGGGAGTCAGCTCGCGCTTCTACGCGCCTTCGCCGGCGACGTCGAGTTGCATCTTCGAGCACGTCTACTTCTCTCGCCCGGACAGTATCGTCTTCGGGCGTTCGGTCGATCAAAGCCGCGACAACATGGGCCGCCAGCTAGCGCGCGAGGCTCCGGTAGATGCCGATATCGTCGTCCCTGTCCCCGACTCGGGCAACACCGCGGCCATTGGATATGCCGCCGAAAGCGGTATTCCTTTCCGCCTCGGCCTGATCCGCAATCATTACATTGGACGCACCTTCATCGAGCCGCAGCAATCGGTGCGCGATTTTGGCGTGAAGCTCAAGCTGAACGCGGTTCGCAGCCTGCTCAAAGACAAGCGCGTCATTCTGGTGGACGACTCTATCGTGCGCGGCACGACCAGCCGCAAGATCGTCCGCATGATTCGCAATGCGGGCGCCTCCGAAGTACACATGCGCATTTCCTGCCCACCGACGATTTCATCCTGTTTTTACGGAGTGGATACGCCCTCCAAGAAGGAACTGATCGCGGCCAATAAATCGGTGGAAGAGATTCGCCTTTTCATCGGTGCCGATTCCCTCTCGTATCTTTCGATCGAAGGTCTTAAGAAAGCTTGCGCCGACGGTGAAGCCACCACTTACTGCTCTGCCTGCTACACGGGGATCTATCCGACAAAAATCGACGTGGAAGAGATTCTGCCCGTCGGTGCAACGCGATAAGAGAACGCGCTAAGCGCTATTCGCCGCACGCTTTTGGCGTCTAACAGGCTGCTGAAAAAGTATTTTCCGGGACAAAAATCCGACCTCGGCGGCTAAAGTCAAAACCTCTTCACCACGGGGTACACGGAGGGGCACAGGGGAAGGCAAGAACTGGAAACGGTCTAAGTCGACACCGTATTCCTCCTCACGGGTGGTATTCTCCTGATGGGACGACTCCCGGCTCGGAAGCCGAGTTCCGGCAGTTATCAACTCCTGATTCGCATGAGCAAAACCTTTTCACGATTCGGTTCGCGCTCTACACCTCAGCTTGGCCCGTTCGAGCAGCAACTCATGCAAGAGATCTGGACGCGCGGCAACGTGACCGTACGCGAACTGGTTGAGGCCGGTCATATCCGTCAGGCGTATACGACGGTCATGACCACGTTGGACCGTCTCTACAAAAAGGGCCTGCTTGATCGAGTCGCCGAGGGGCGCGCGTTCCGCTACATGGCGCGGCTCACTTCGCAAGAACTGCAACGCGGCGCTGCCCTGGACGGCATACGCCAGCTACTGGGATCGGACGATACATCCTCGCTGCCTCTCTCCTATCTGGTCGAGGCATTGAGCGAACACGACGCTGAGCTTCTCGATGAGCTCCAGCTTCTAATCGAGCGCAAGCGCCGCGAACTTAAGGCGGAAGGGATTGGCAGCGGACAGCCCCGGTCCCGGGAGAAGCGTTAAGTGTTCGCCTTACGCGGCATCGCCGTTTCACTCACGTTCTTCGTGCTGATCTATTGTTTTCTGTCGGCGCTGGTTGTAGTTTCATGGCGCTGGCTTAGCTGGCTTAAGGCCGCCGAGCGCAGTCTTGCCGACCTTCTTTTCCTCTTGCGCGTCCTGCCGCTGGCCGCTTCCGTCGTCATCACGTTCGTTTTTGTCGTCCCTTCTTTTCAGCTATTAGAGCCCCGCTCCACGGATGAGGGCATGGGCACTGTGCCGTTTGCGCTCGGCATAGCGGCGCTGTTGCTGATTGCCTGCGGTTGCTATCGCGTGATTACCGCCCAAACTCGATCTTCGCGGATCGTCGCTCGCTGGATTGAGGGCTCACAGCCACTCGGCGCAACGGCCGGGACATTTGCGTTTCGCTCGCGCCGGGAAGCTCCGCCACTCACTCTGGTGGGCATGCGGAGCCCGCGTGTGTTCATTTCCGACTCGACCCTCAAGCTGCTTACGAAGGATGAGCTGGCGATCGCATTGCGGCATGAGCTCGCGCATATCCGGTCGTACGATAATCTGAAAAAGCTGGTTTTCCGCTTCTGCCCGTTCCCCGGCATGAGGAAACTGGAGACAGCATGGTCGCACGCCAGCGAGCTGGCTGCGGACGATGCCGCCGTCACTAACGTGCACGAGGCGGTGGATCTGGCCGGCGCGCTGGTAAAGCTTTCGCGGCTGGTTCCGGTCGACGCCGTGCCTGCCTGCACAGTCGGTTTTGTGACGGGATCCCTGAGCGCTCGCGTCGCCCGCCTGCTTGCCTGGGAGGAGAACCGGGAGTTGCGCCAGTTGTGTATTCCGAGCTGGGCTGCGATGCCAGCTTTACTGGTCGCGGCATTTTGCGCCTTCGTAACCTACGGCCCGGTTCTAGCTCTGACACACGAGGCCACGGAGTGGCTGGTGCGCTAGGCCGGCCTTATAATCCGGGCGCTTCTCGTTCCATCCGCCTCTGAGGAAGCTCCGGTTAAGTCTCAGCAAAGAGAGCAAACCGCAGAGTGCACAGAGGTGCACGGAGAAGCCCAGAGACTTAATCGGAGCTTCCCTAACGCTGCATTAGCGACTAGCGCTGGTAGTATCTTCCACCGCCCCGTTACCCTTACTCCCGCCAGTTTCTTCGTACTGTTTTTGCTGAACTGCTTCCGATACAGGGTGCCTTTCGACATGCCGAAATTCACAAGCATATTCAAATTGCTGCGCGGAGTATCCATCTCTCTGCTGACTCTTCTCTTTGTCGCGGCCAGCCTTTACGCTCAAAATCCAAACGGCGCTCTCCGCGGAGAGGTTGAAGACTCGAGCGGCGCACGCATTGCCGGCGCACGCATCAGCGTACAGTCGGCTGGATCGTCGCTGACTCGCGAAGCCCTCGCCAGCGATCGCGGCGAATTCCGCATGGAAGGGCTGTTGCCCGGCCGTTATCACGTTGTGGTAAAGGCCAGCGGCTTTGCCGACGCTGTCTCCGAGGTGGACGTCGCCGTCAGCGTGGTACGCGATATCGCGGTTACTCTCAAACCTGCGAGTGGCCGCGAGACGGTCAACGTCCAGGGCGCTTCTTCCTCGATCACAACCCAAACCGTTGACACGTCGAGCGCTGTGCGGGGAGGGGTAGTAGGCAGCCGGGATCTGGAGGCTTTGCCGCTTCCGGCGCGCAGCTTTGCGAACATCGCATATCTGGTGCCGGGAACCGAGCCCGTCGAACCCTCCGACCCCACCAAGGCGCGTATTACGGCGGTCTCCACCGGAGGAAGCTCCGGTTTGAACAACGAACTGTCGGTCGATGGAGCCGACAATTCGGACGACTGGATCGGCGGGTTTCTGCAAAACTTCTCGCCCGATGGCCTTCAGGAATTTGCGGTGCGCACCTCGAATGAAGACGCCGATACAGGATGGACCACTGCGGGATCGGTTGTGATCACCACGAAGCACGGCACCAACGAATGGCATGGGAGTGGAGCTTTCTATGACCGGCAGGCGGCGCTCAACGCGCGCTTTCCGATTGAGAATCCGGCGGAGACTTGCACCGATGGAACTTGCGTGAATAATCCCAAGCAGCCATTTTCACGCCAGAATTATGTTGGAACGCTCGGCGGACCGATCGTAAAGAACAAGGCATGGGTTTTTACTTCGTTCGAACACGTGCATGAGAATGCCAGCATCGCATACAGCCCGGCGAGCACAGAGCAATTTACCGCCCTTGCGAGCCTGGCGGATCTCACTCAACCTCCATATATTTCTCCGATTCCCGGCTATCCCTCGGCCGATGCTATTCCGCAAAACGTTCCAATTCCATTCCGCGACTACATCGGCACGGTGCGATTCGACTTCGCGCAATCCGCGAAGTCGAATTGGTTCCTGCGGACTTCGATGGACAGCTACCTGACACACAATGCGCTGGTACAACAGGCGACGTTACCATCCACTGGTCTGATCACGCATAACAATTACTGGAACGTGGCGCTCAGCAACACCTATACGTTCAGCCCGACGTGGGTGGGTACGCTGGTGCTGGATGCGAGCCTGCTGCACCTGACGCAGACACGCAATTCAGATCTTGGCTTCGCCATTCAATTTCCGTTCAGCGTGACGGCGTTAACTGTCTCGGGCTTTGAGACGTACGGAGACAATCAATTCGCCACTCCCATCACGCTTTTCCCCGACTTACGCAATCAGGACAAGTATCAATTCCGGTACGATCTGAGCCACGTTATGGGCAAACACGCGCTCAAGTTCGGTGTCGACTTCATTCACGAACCTGTGCTGGGCGGGGCGTTCGCATCGACGGCGGAGCAATTTATTACTTATCCGAACGATCCCGCGTATTACGTTGCGAATCCTTCCCAGTTTTATTTTGTGCCGCCGAATCCGCAGGATCCATGCGATCCGATGCCAGACCCGACTATCAACCCCGGAATTACATGCAGCTTCACGCCTGCCGGCGATGGCAGCTTCTCGCAGAACGTGCAGCGGCTCGGACTCTACGCTGAGGACTCATGGCGCGTCTCGCACCACCTGACGGTCAACTACGGGTTGCGTTATCAGAACACATGGGGACTGATGATCGGCTCGGGACGAAACGAAGCGGACAACGCCGCGTATCAGACGCTCAAAGCGCTAGACATTCCCATTATGCCCAGCGTGCCGCACGATTATCACAAGCAGATCGCGCCGCGCCTTGGCATTGCCTATTCACCCGGAAGCAGCGAGAAGACAGTGATCCGCGCCGGTATTGGTATGTACTACGACGACCTTGCACAAAATGGCTGGGCAACGGCGTTTCAGGGCGTCAACAATACGAATGCCATCAAAGGGACGGCATGCGCCCTCAGCGGAAGCCCGGGCAGTTACGCACTCAGCGGCCCCGGCTGTCTCATCGGCGGCTCAGGCGTGACGGGAAACCTGATTGGGTCAAATTACAAGACACCGTATTCGATCCATATCACCGGCGGAGTGCAGCACGCCTTCAATGAACATTGGATCGCAAGCGCCGACTACGTGCACGAGCAGGGCAATCACGGATACCGAGCGTTCCCATACGCCAGCAGCGTCAACCCTGCCACGCCTAACGTGCCGCCTACAATCAGCTCACCGCTAATTCCGGCCGCCGACACCACGGACCAACAAGCGTTTGTGCCGAACATCAATGTTTTCGAGTCCGACAACCGCTCCAGCTACAATGCTCTGATGCTGCACGCGCAGGGCAATATGCGGCGCTTCAATCTGGTCGCGAACTACACGTTCTCCAAGGCGCAGACCTGGGGTTGCCTGCTCGGCGAACTCTTCGATTACGTGGACGGGGTCTGCCAGGTTCCGACCACACCTCCGAACGAACCGCAATATGCGAACTCCGGTAAACTCAACGCCTTCGGGCCCGGTGACTACGGTCCATCGGGCGAGGACGTTCGTCACCGCTTTGTGCTGGCTGGCACCGTCCATATCCCCGGCGGCTTCGAATTGAGCACCATCAACCAAGTTGAGAGCGCACGCCCCATCACCATCACCAACGCGAACAACACGGGGCGCATTTGGGTTTCGCTCAACGGCCAGAGCCCCACGTACACAGGGCTCGATATATTCCGCGGTACGCCCTATATCCAGTCGGACCTGCGTGTATCCCGGCCGATCAAAATCAACGAGCGCTGGCAGCTTTATCCCTTCGCCGAGTTCTTCAACCTCTTCAACCGCAACAATCCCGGCGCGAATTATGCGGTCAACGTCGGCCAGCTCCCGGTTCCATCCGACGAGATGGCGCCAGATCAGTACGGCCGAACCATCGTGAGCAGTTATTGTCCGGGTGGAAGCCCCACTACTTGCACAGACGCCACCGCCGTGCCCCTCACCAGCCTGAAGCAGCTTGAAATACCCGAGGGCGGGTTAGGAGATTTCTTTGGGCCGGGAACGACGGTGGGTATTCCATTCGCCGCGCAATTGGGAGTGCGGGTGACGTTCTAGTGAACGGTCGCAGTAAGTTCGTTACTGCGGATAGCCGGGCGCTGCTGTTGATGCACGAATGCTGTTGTTGAGTGAGCAAGGGTTCGCTTCGGTGGAGGCAACAACAGACGCAGGCTCTGGTAATGTTTGCTCCGCGACAGGCCACTAGTTGCGACGGAGCATGCCCCGTCGCGCGGGCGGGCGCACCTAGGCCGCAAGTGGGAGACGCGGCGAGCCGCGTCTCTACGCGGATGTGTGATGGAATGTTCGCGAGCCTGTGACGTTTAACCGCGCGCTGGCTTTCTTGCGCGAGCGACACGCGCGATTCCCTGCAGGTCTTTGGTAATCGCTACTTCGTCCCATCCCGCCAGCAAACTTCGCACACCGTCCGCAATCGTCCCGCTGATCTCGAACACCAGCCATCCTCCCGGCCTGAGCACCTCGTATGCCTGTGGAATCAGACGCTCGATCACTTCCAGGCCAGTCGGCCCGGCAAAGACGGCGTTGCGCGGTTCGAACTTCCGAACCTCAAGCTGAACTTCTTCTTCCTCAGATTCGCCTACATACGGAGGATTTGAAACTACGAAATCGAATTTGATGGATCCCGGCAGTTCAGGTGACGTTTCTCCGGGCCTTGATATTCCCGTCAAGAGGTCGGCCTGATGGAAGTGAATCCGCGAACTGAGCTCGTGGCGCGCAGCATTAGCGCGCGCGACTTCGAGCGCATCCGCCGAAATGTCGGTTGCAAAAATCTCAGCGGCGGGCAACACGCGAGCCAGCGCCAGAGCAATCGCTCCTGATCCGGTACCAACATCTACGATGCGTAGCGCCGGCGACTCGCCAGTAGTTGCGGGGGGGACCCGCGCCCTCTCGTGTGGTGCAGACACTCTTGTCCGCGGCTGTCGCTCTTGTTTGCTGTCGGCGGCCAGCTCCAGCACCGCCTCCACCACATGCTCGGTCTCGGGACGCGGAATCAGCACCGCCGGCGACACGATCAAATCCATGCCCCAGAATTCCTGGTGCCCGGTGATGTACTGCGCGGGAACGCCGCTAGCCCGGCGCGCAAGAGCCTCGTCATATCTGGAAGTTTCGTCGGCAGTCAGCTCCCGCTCCGGATGCGCGTAAAGATACGCCCGATTGCAATCGAGCGTGAACATGATGAGCAGCTCCGCATTCATCCGTGGGGAGGGAACACGCTGTAAGGTGAGCCGTTCTATCGCGGATTTGAGAGCGAGGCGGAGTTGCATGGGTTATTTCATCACACGACACGTGGAACGAACCGGCGAAACCGGAATCAGACTCTGCCCTGAAACCGACAGTCAAGTCAACGGACAATTTCGAAGGCGTAACGGTGCTTGGGGCCGTAACGAAAAACCGCGAAATGATTGTCGAAAGAGGCGGCGCGCTCAATCCCCAGCCGGCGCATCACCGCAAAGCTGGTACGGTCCACAAGGGAGAAATCCTGATCAGGGAATGAGAGACCGATCTGCCACGCTGTTTCCAAGTCAGCCAGACCAACGGGCTCGATTACGACGACGCCGCTCCGCAGGCCCTCCCAGAAGCGCTCGGCAGCTTTGCGGTGGATGTGACTTTGAAGCAGAAACCATGTTTCCAGCAGGACATGATCCGTGGTCAGTAACGGCTCGTCAGTCGCGAGGATCGCTTTCGCGCGGGCATTGTCCACATCCGAGGAGTCGACGCCTGCATACCAAACTGAAGTATCGATAAACAAGCTCATGCGAAAGTTAGCGCCGCCTGCTTCTTTCGAAATCCGCCTGAATCGCCTCTGCGATCATCCGGTCCTTGTGTTTAGCGATGTTGGAAACACCCTTGGACCGGCCGAGATCGAAAATGCAGCTCACGTCGGCTTTCTTTTTCGGGGTGCCGAGATCCCTCTTGACCAACGCCCGTAAGTATTCGGCTAGAGAGACGCCGAGGTCGCTAGCCCGCTGGCGGGCTAGCCGATGCGTTTCGGGCTCAAGAGTGATTTGCGTACGTGCCATCATGATGGCACCATCATACCATGTACATCTATCGCAATACAATCAAAACATGATCGGAACGTGTGAGCGCCGAGAAATGAGATGATCAATCAAAGACAGGCGCCCTCAGTCGGGCGAATATTGCGCTCTTTTAATTTGCCAGGTGTGTCAAATAAGAGATCAACCGAGATATCGTAGCTGCAAGGAAAGGCAGCGGAATTGGTTTGAACCGCGCCCTTAATAAGCCGATCGCCAGACGCTGCCACCATCGTCGTCTTACCATCGCCCAGCAAAACCGGTCCCGCCGCTGTCTCGGTTTCATCAAAATAAATATTCTTCGATCGCAACACAGCACGCGCCCGCTCCACACTCATCGCCGCAGGGAGGGCATTCTGCAATTCGGTTGCCTGCCGTGCCAACTTAAACATTCCTCCTGGCAACATTGGGTTGAGCGAGGGATACAAGGCGAGAGCTACGAGGCCCGCCACGGGGAACGCCAAGCAGACGGATGCGAGTCGCAGAGAATGTGCCGGCTTTGCTCGCGTGAGGCCCCACACGACAAGAAAGCTCAGTATGGAATAAAGCGCTGCGTTCCCAGCCATGATCAAAAGCACGGAATCAGGCCAAGCAAGAAAATCCGCAACTCGGAAACCAGGGTAGACGAAGTACCAAGCCGCGACAGCAATCCAGAGAGGGGCGCGCAGCGAAAGCGTAGCGAGTATGGTAAGCCCAACACCGCATAGCACTGCGAACGACAACCTGTGCCTTGTCATCTTCAACCCGCCCTCGCAAGCGAACGACGAACGACCCGCGACGGCTTCACACCACGATGGCTGTTTCCTGTTTCAATCTGACTTCTACGTTCCCCTCACGCTACGACGACCGCACCCGCCTCGTCATCACCCCTCATTTTTTCCGCCTGATAGTGGGTGATTAACGCGTCGATCAGCGGCTGGATCTTTCCATCCATCACCTGCTCGAGCTGGTGAATCGTAAAGCCGATGCGATGATCCGTCAGCCGGTTTTGCGGAAAGTTATAAGTCCGAATCTTCTCCGAGCGGTCGCCCGATCCCACTTGCTGCCGCCGCTCCTTTGCCAGGGCGTCCTGCTGCTTTTGCATTTCGATTTCGTATAGCCGCGACCGCAGCACGCGCATGCCTTTCTCGCGATTCTTAATCTGCGATTTCTCGTCCTGACAGCTCACCACCGTGTTGGTGGGAATGTGAGTGATGCGCACTGCCGAATAAGTCGTATTCACAGACTGTCCGCCCGGACCAGATGAACAAAACGTATCGATACGCAGGTCCTTTGCCTCGATCTTGATATCCACATCTTCAGCTTCCGGCAGCACCGCGACGGTGATGGCCGAGGTATGCACGCGTCCTTGCTGCTCGGTTGCGGGCACACGCTGCACGCGGTGCACGCCGCTTTCGTATTTCAGCCGCGAGTACACGCGCTCGCCTTCAATCAGCGCAATCACTTCCTTCAGTCCGCCAATCCCCGATTCCGACGTGGACAGCACTTCCACCTTCCACTTCTGCGTTTCTGCGTAGCGGTTATACATGCGGAAGACTTCCGCCACAAAAAGCGTCGCCTCATCGCCACCCGTGCCGGCGCGAATTTCGAGGATGACGTTTTTCTCATCATTCGGATCCTTGGGCAGCAGCAGGACTTTTAACTCTTCCTCCACGCCTTCTACGCGCGCTTCCAACTTCGCCAATTCTTCTTCGGCGTAGGTGCGCATATCCGGATCCTTCTCGTCGGCGAGGACGGCTTTGCTTTCGGCGATTCCCTTGGTCAGGTCCTTGTACTCGCGATACTTCTCGACCACGGGAGCAATTTCGGCATGGGCTTTCGCGGTCTTCTGATATTTCGCAGAATCGTTGGTGATATCCGGCGAGGCGAGAGCGTTGGTCAGTTCCTCGTAGCGCGTTTCGATTTGGTCAAGTCGTTCAAACATTCAGTTCTCAGTTCTCGGTTCTCAGTTCTCAGAAGGCTTACCAATGCACAATCCCAGATTTCGATTTCCATCGCCCAGTAAGCGCACCTGCAAACGACACGGAAGCGCCGTAGCCTTCCACTTCGATCTCTATTGTAAGGGCTTTTTACCGAGAACTGAGAACCGGGAACTGAGAACTAATTTAGCGGCGGGGCACCGCTAGGCAATCACCAGTTCCCCACCATGCTGCTTCTCCAGCACCATCGCTTCTTCGAGCGCCACAATCGCACACTCCACTTCGTTATCGTCGGGAGGCTTGGTGGTGATGCGCTGCAACCACAGGCCGGGTGCCGTCATTAAGGCAAACAGCGAGCCGCGATGCTTGGCGGCGTAGCGAATAATCTCGTAGGAAACTCCCGCGATCACCGGCAGCAGAATGATGCGCTCGGCAAAGCGCGCCGCAAACGTGGTCACCGGGATGAACATATAGACGATCATCGAAATGATCATCACCGTCATCAGAAAACTAGTTCCGCAGCGCGGATGATAGGTCGAATACTTCTGAACCTTCGCCGTCTCCAGCGGATCGCCGTTCTCGAATGCAAATACCGTCTTGTGTTCCGCGCCGTGGTATTCGTACACGCGGCGTATGTCCTTCCAGAGCGAAACGCCCCACACGAATAACAGGAACATCGCCATGCGGATCAGGCCATCCACCAGATTGAACACGAACTGCTGCCCGAAGACCGGATTCACTCGCTTCAATTCGGTGGTTGCAAGCAGCGGCAGATACTTATACATGAAGATGAAAAATGCAACGGAGAAGGCCATGTTCAGGCCCGCCATCCAGCCGCTGATTTCCATCTTCTTGCCCGGTTCGCCGTCTTTATCGCTTACGGGTATTTCCTCGAGCACGGCGTTCGCAGAAAACTTCAGCGCCCGGAACCCCAGTTTCATTGCGTGTCCGAGCGTCATCACGCCACGGACCACCGGCCAGCCCATCCATTTGTGCTGTTCAGAGGGGCGATCCAGCGGTTCGCTGTGCGTGACAATCTCGCCCGATGGTTTGCGCACGGCAATGCCCCATGCGTGCGGCGAGCGCATCATCACGCCCTCAAGCACGGCCTGCCCGCCCACGAGCGTTTCTTCGCCGCTCTCCAGGGCCGGAAGCAGTTGCACCGCTGCCAAAAACCGCACTATGAGCTGCCAACGTCGCATAAGAATTGGATGTCGCCTCGGAGGGAACGACTCTTTCGCATTCAACCCTATATTTAGGTTATCATAAAGGCGAGAATTCCGCTTACGAATCCAGTCCCTATCTTATTGGCCTGCAATTACTTAAGCCGACAGCCCTAGTGGCCGCCGTGCTCGTGCTCCGAATGAACATGCGGAACTTCCTCCGTCACCGCGATCACGCACGCATGCGCCGTTTCGCATACCACGTGTTCCAGCTGAATCGTGGTATGGCGAATGCCGAAGGCCAGTCCCAGCTTTTCGTTGATCTCGCGCAGAATCGCATCGCTCTCGGACGTCTGCATATCGGAGATCTTGACGTGTGCCGAAAGCGCATGGTTTTCCGAACCGATGCTCCACACGTGCAGGTCATGCACATCGCTGACGCCGGCAATCGCGCGCACCGCCGCTTCCACTTCATCCAGGCTCATGCCGCGTGGCGTACCCTCGAGCAAAATGTTCAGCGTCTCGCGCACAATCCCCACGCTCGACCACAAAATCAGCGCACCAATCCCAAACGACAACGCCGGATCGATCCAGTACTGGCCCGTCCAAAGAATCGCCCAGCCGCCGACAATCACGGCCGCCGTGGAAACTGTGTCGCCCACTTCGTGCAGCAGCGCGCTCCGCACATTCACGTCGCGTCCCGAGCGCCACAGCAGCAGCGCGATCGCGCCGTTCATGGCCACGCCGGCGGCCGCAACCCAAATCATCAGTCCTGCATGTACGTGCTCCGGATGCTGAACTCGGCGGAAGGCCTCGTAGAAGATAAAGAACGACACCGCGACGAGCGACACTGAATTCACCAGCGCAGCCAGCACTCCCGCTCGACGATAGCCGTAGGTCTTGGTTGCGCTCGGCGGCCGCCCTTCCAGATACACCGCCGCCAGCGACAACAACAGCGCCAGGAAATCCGAGAGATTGTGCCCCGCCTCCGACAGCAGAGCCAGAGAGTGCGCGCGAATGCCCGCCACCACCAGCAGCGCAATATAAAGCGCCGTGACGCCCAGGGAAATGCGCAGCACCCGGCCCGTGCCATGCGCGTGTGCACCGTTCGAGTGTCCTCCGTGAGAATGTCCACCATGGGAATGGCCGTGTGCGCCGTGCGCGTGCATTCTTTAAGTGTAGCGCGGACCCGCACGCGGAAAACACAGGTAATGTGATGTGGCGCGAGCGCACCCGCTCGCGTTATCCTTACAACCGACCTGACAAACGACCTCGGAGGATGGCTATGAAAGGTATGAAGACTGTCTTTGCACTGATCCTGTTCGCCGCATCTGCTGCCGCTCAAATCAAGAACCCCGTCGCCAGCGCTCTCAAAGACATCTTCCCGAATCGCCAGAAAAACACCGTCGCTGCCGTCGAGACCATGCCCGCCGACAAGTTCACCTACAAACCCAGCGCGGATCAGATCACCTTTGCGCACCTTGTGGTTCACATGATCGGCGCTAACTATATGCTCTGCGGCAACGCCGCCGGCCTTCCCGCCCCTACCGTCGAGGAACCCAAGGACACGGACGGGAAAGACAAGCTGGTGGCCGCGCTTAAAGCGTCGTTCAAATTCTGCGAGGATGCCATTGCCAAAATCGACGATTCGAAACTGGGCGAGGTCTCCACCGGCCCCGACGGCACGGATTACTCGCGAGCCCGTTTCGCTCTCGGCATCGCCAGCAACTGGGCCGACCACTATGCGCAAGTCTCAATGTATCTGCGTCTGAACGGCCTGACACCGCCGACGACGCATAAGTAAGTCGAAAAGATAGTGTGTGGCGCGGGCGCCCCCGCCCGCGTTTGGGTGGACTCTGGGTGGACATCGATCATATTTGGATAGGGTTTTTGCCCAGCAGAATCGATTTGTTTCAATCGACACCCTCAAGCCCGTCTCGCTGAGCGAGGATTGAGCTGCGCGAATGCGAAGCTCAACCGCAGTCGAAGCATCCCTGCTTACCTGGGTCGCTCAATTGGGCGAGTCTCTGCAACGAATCTCTTTCCACTAGAATCAAAGAGAACGATCACATTGCCTCGAAGGAAACACAATGCAAAAGCGCAAACTCGGAAAAAGCAATCTTGAAGTCTCCGCTCTGGGCCTTGGCTGCATGGGCATGAGCTTCTCCTATGGTGCACCGAAAGATAAACAGGAGATGATCTCGCTCATCCGCACCGCCGTGGATCGCGGCATTACATTCTTCGACACCGCCGAAGTGTATGGCCCGTTCACCAACGAAGAACTTGTAGGCGAAGCGCTTGCGCCGATTCGCGACCGGGTGGTAATTGCCACCAAGTTCGGATTTGACGTGGGCGGCGATCAGCGGCCGGGAGCGCAGCAGGTGAACAGTCAGCCCGCACACATCAAGCAGGCCGTCGAGGGGTCGCTTAAGCGTTTGCGGATTGAGACGATCGACCTGCTCTATCAGCATCGCGTCGATCCGAACGTGCCCATCGAAGATGTCGCCGGCGCGGTGAAGGAACTGATTCAAGCGGGCAAGGTAAAGCACTTCGGACTTTCCGAGGCAGGAGTAAAGACCATCCGCCGCGCGCACGCCGTTCAGCCCGTGACTGCGCTGCAAAACGAATACTCGCTGTGGTACAGAACGATTGAAGCGGAAGTGCTGCCCACACTCGAGGAACTTGGAATCGGCCTGGTTCCGTACAGTCCGCTGGGGCGGGGCTTCCTAACGGGAAAGATAGATGCGAATACGAAGTTTGAAAGCTCCGATTTTCGCAGCAAGCTCCCTCGCTATACGCCCGACGCTCTGAAGGCGAATCAGGCTGTGGTCGATCTGCTCGGGAAGATCGCCACGCAGAAAAGCGCGACACCGGCCCAAATCGCGCTCGCCTGGCTGCTCGCGCAAAAGCCGTGGATCGTTCCCATCCCCGGCACAACGAAGTTATCGCGCCTGGACGAGAACATTGGATCGGTCGCAATTGAACTTACAGCTGACGACCTGCGTGAGATCGACAGCGCCGCGTCGAAGATCACCGTGCAGGGCGATCGCTATCCGGAACAATTGCAGCGAATGACGGGGCTGTGAGGGGCGCAGAGAGAAAAACCTGGGACGGTTAACAGATGCAAGCAAATCGCCAAGGTGAACGTCACTTGCGTTCAGCGACTGAGTCGGACGGGTGCGCAGGATTATAGCGAATCAGGAAATCACACTTATCCGCCCTAGAGTCTACTTTGTCCTGTACAAACTGCCTGTCCACGTCGGACCAACCTGAGTTTGCCCAGACGTAGTACTCGCGCCCCTCCACCGTATAGCGGAGATGATACTCGCCCCTGTACATGACAATTGCGCGAAAGGACTCGGCGACAACGGTACGGACCACACGACTTCCCGCCACAGTGCAACTTGCCTCCTGCCACGAATCGGTGTTTCCAGCGCGTACTATATAAACCACGGCCGCTAGCACCGCTAAGAGCAAAATAAGGCTCCATTTCCAATGCCTGTGCCGTATGATTTCGCGGTGTGACGTGTCGAAAACGTTCCTCAACGCTAGCTGACTAGCCTCTCCATCTCCTCCTCTCCAATCACGCTCACCCCCAGCTCCCGCGCTTTGTCGAGCTTCGATCCCGCATCCGTGCCCGCCACCACATAATCCGTCTTCTTGCTCACAGATCCCGAGACGCGGCCGCCCGCATCTTCAATCATCTTCTTCGCTTCATCCCGCGTATGCCGTGCCAGCGTGCCGGTGAGCACGAACGTCTTCCCTGCCAGCTTTGTGCCCTTTTCTTTTTTCTGGCCCGTAAAAGTCAGCCCGGCTTTGCGCAGATCGCCGACCAGCTTACGATTGTGCTCATCGGCAAAGAACTCCACAATGCTCTCGGCAATCCGCGGGCCCACTTCATTGACTTCTTCGAGTTGCTCTGCGCTGGCGTTCATGATCGCGTCCAGCGAGCCAAAGTGCTCCGCCAAAAACTGCGCCGTGCGCTCGCCCACAAAGCGAATCCCCAACCCATAAATCACACGCTCCAGCGGCAGCTTCTTCGAAGCCTCAATCTCGCGGAGCACATTCTCCGCCGACTTCTCTCCCATCCGCTCCAGCTGCAGCAGATCGTCTTTCGTCAGCCGGTACAAGTCGGCCACGTTCTTCACAAAGCCGCGCTCGGTAAGTTGACTCACCAGCGCCTCGCCCAGCCCGTCAATATCCATCACGTGCCGAGAGGCAAAATGCAGAATCGTCCCCTGCAACTTTGCCGGACAATTCGCATTCACGCAGCGATGATCCGCCTCGCCCTCGGTTCGAACCACATTGCCGCCGCACACGGGACAATGCTCCGGCATCTCAAACGTCTTGTGTCCGCGCGGATGCTCGGCGTCCTCGACAACCTTCACCACTTTCGGAATCACGTCGCCGCCACGCTCGACTTCTACCCAGTCGCCAATCTTCACGCCCAGATCGGTGACGAAATCCATGTTATGCAGCGTGGCCCGCGAAACCATTGTTCCGCCAATGGGAACCGGCCTGAGTGCCGCGACCGGCGTGAGTTTGCCGGTACGCCCCACGCTCGCAAAAATGTCTTCGACCAGCGTGACTGCTCCGCGCGCCGCAAACTTGAATGCGATTGCCCAGCGCGGAGCCTTGCCGGTAAATCCCAACTCATCCTGCAGCGCCGTTCGATCTACCTTGACGACGATGCCGTCAATTTCGTACGGCAGCGATTCGCGTTTCCCTTCCCAGCTTTGAATAAATTTCCAAACCTCATCCAGATTTTTCGCCAGCTTGCGATTGGGATTGACCTTGAAACCCGCGGCTTCCAACGCATCCATCGTCTTCGATTGCCGGTCGAAATAGGTGCGCCCATCTTTTAGCAACGTGTAAGCGAAATAATCCATGCGCCGCTGCGCCGTGATCGATGGCTCCAGCTGCCGCACTGTACCTGCCGTGAAGTTTCTGGGATTCGCAAACGTCGCGAGTCCCAGCTTCGCCCGCTCTTCATTCAATTTGCGAAACGCGGCGACAGGCATCAGCATTTCACCGCGAACTTCAAAGTCTGCGGGGATGCCCGCCTTCTTCAATTTGTCTTTCGAGACGGAAAGCGGTACCGAACGCACCGTCCGGACGTTCAGCGTGACATCTTCGCCCATGCTGCCATCGCCGCGGGTAATGCCGCGTTCCAGCTGGCCTCCGCGATAGACAAGCGCCAGCGACATGCCGTCGAGCTTCAACTCGCACATATATTCGACATCGCTGCGCCCGCTGAGTTCGTGAACGCGGCGCTCCCAATCGCGCAGCTCTTCCTCGCTGTACGCATTGTCGAGCGAGAGCATAGGCGACGAATGCTTCGCCTTTACGAACCCTTCGCGCGGCTTTCCGCCAACACGCTGCGTAGGGGAGTCCGGCGTGACGAGATCAGGATGCTCCGCCTCCAGCCGCCTCAGCTCGTTCATCAGCGAGTCAAATTCGGCGTCAGTGAGTTCGGGAGCGTCGAGCACGTAATAAAGGTGCTCGTGGTGCCGTATTCTTTCGCGGAGCGCGTCGATCTTCTTCTGGATGGCGGAACTCGGCATGACGGGAAATTATAGTGCGAGAGCAAAGTTCCCAGTTCCCGGTTCCCAGTTCTCAGAGAAGTACCCTTGGGCAACCCGCGAGCCTTGTCACGAATCATCGAACTGAGAACTGAGAACTGAGAACTGAGAACTGAGAACTGAGAACTGAGAACTGAGAACTGAGAACTGAGTACTGAGAACTGAGAACTGGCTACTGTCTTTTCGCTTTCCGAATCCGCATGACGCCGACGGCCGTGCGCCCCACGCTCGATGGCGGCTTGGGAGCGCCTTCCAGATGCTCCTTCAGTACGGTTGCGTTATTGCGTTCCTGCATGCGCGACGCATACAGCAACGTGATTTTCTTGTGTGCCTTCGCTATCTGATACAACTTGTCAACCGCCGCTGAAGCCTCTGGCGCGGCCAGCTCTTTCATGTAGCGCCTGCGAAACTGCGCCCACGCGTCCGGGTTCGCATGGAACCACTGCCGCAACTCGGTCGATGGCGCCAGATCGCGCAGCCAGTACTTCACGGCTGCTTTCTCTTTCGTCAGCCCGCGCGGCCACAACCGATCCACCAGCACGCGCACACCGTCGCCCGCAGCCGGAGCCTCATACACGCGTTTGACGGATATCGTCATCGGTCCCGTATTATTATTGTACTTTGGAGCGCAAGCGCGCGAGCACCGGGCACAGCAATCTAACACCATCCGCTAACGAGAAGGCGAACCCTTGAGCTTTAACTTCTTCAATCTGACTTCTAATTTCTGCAATCTAGCCTCGAACTTCTGCAATCGCCTTTCTCCGTGTCTCCGCCTCTCCATGGTAATCGTGGTCTTTTTGACGCTTGTAGGCTGCGACGTTGAACGCCGCAAGTCCGACGCCGAACTTGGTCTCAATCCGCAACAGGCGGCAGGGCGCAAGCTATACGACAATTATTGCGACCGCTGCCACGAGCCCTACTCCTCGCGCGGCAAAAAAGGTCCGAGCCTCAAGGGTGTTTTCAAGCGCCAGTATCTTTCTCTCAGCGGACTTCCCGCTAACGACGACCGCATGACCGACATCGTCAAATATGGCCGCTCAAAAATGGAAGGCTTCGGCCAAGTCATGACTGATCAGCAGATCAAAGACCTGATCGCCTACCTGCATACGCTGTAGCGTGTGTGGGCACGGGTGCTCTCGCCCACGCAGGGACAGCCCCCTCGGCTGTCCGGCGGAGCGAAGCTCCGCAGCCTCTTCGCAAGGCATGCGGCTGTGGGATAATCCACTTCAATGCCCATCGCGTCCAGATCTGCGCTTTTTCAGAAGCTCCCGTCCACCGACGAGCTTCTCCAAAATCCTAAGATCCACGCACTTGCGGCCTGCGACGGCCACACCGCGACCGCCGACGCTATCCGCACCGTCCTCGCCCGACTGCGGCAGGAAATCGCCAACGACCTGCTCGACGACAAGTCTCTCGATCTCGCTCTGGTGAATCTCCCTGCCGCCGTTGAGCGCCAGCTTCGACAGTCGCTGAGATATTCGCTGCGTCCAGTCATCAATGCCACAGGAGTAATCCTCCACACGAATCTCGGGCGCGCCCCACTAGCTGCCGCCGCCTTCGACCACATCCGCCAAACCGCTCTCTCCTACTCGAATCTCGAATTCAATCTCGAGACGGGCGAGCGCGGCCAGCGCGACATCCACGTGGACCGCTTATTCCAAAAACTATTCGAGAGTCACGCAGGAACAGCCGTCCCCGACTGTCCAGCGGAGCAGAGCTCCGACGCAGATTGTGTGGGGACGGGGCTAAGCCCCGTGCAAGCGGAGCGTAACTCCGCGCTCTCCACCATCGTCGTCAACAACAACGCCGCTGCCGTGCTGCTCGCCCTCAACTCGCTTGCCGAAGGCGGAGAAGTCATCGTGTCGCGTGGCGAGCTCGTCGAGATCGGAGGCTCCTTCCGCATCCCCGACGTGATGTCGAAGTCGCAAGCCACACTGCGCGAAGTCGGCACCACCAATCGCACCCGCCTCGCCGATTACGAGCGCGCCATCAACGACCGCACGCGCCTGCTACTGCGCGTGCATCGTTCCAACTTCGCCATCACTGGATTCACCGAACAGCCCCCGCTCACCGAACTCGTCGCTCTAGCCCGCCGCCGCAACATTCCCCTAGTGGAGGACCTGGGCAGCGGCGCGCTCTTCGATCTCCGATCAATTGGCATAGCGGGCGAGCCCAGCGTCTTCGACAGTCTGCGCACGGGCGTCGACCTCGTCACCTACAGCGGTGACAAGCTTCTTGGCGGCCCGCAAGCCGGACTCATCACAGGACGCACCGACCTGGTCGGCCGTCTCCGTTCCAATTCGTTGTTCCGCGCCCTGCGCGTCGATAAGCTCACCTACGCCGCGCTCGAAGCGACGCTCCTCGCCTACGTCAAAGGCGATCACGATGCGATTCCTTCGCTTCGCATGATGCGCTTGTCGAAAGATGAAATAGCCACCCGTGCGGAAGCGCTTATCTCTCAGGTCAAATCTGCCGCGACTAAATCCGCCAAACTCAAGCTGGAGCTTCAAGATGGCGAGTCCGTCATCGGAGGCGGAGCCGCTCCCGCCGCCGTGCTCCCCACCTTCTTGATCGCGCTCACCCATGCAAATCTAAGCGCCGACGAGATCTGCGCACGCTTACGCCGTGCCGATCCCCCAATAATCGCCCGAGTGGAAGAAGGATGCGTGCTGCTGGACCTGCGTACAGTTTTTCCCGACCAGGACTCTGTGATCGCAGATCTGCTGGATTCGATGGGCTAAAATCGCGGCAGGCGGTTCGACGGCGCGAGGAACAGTCACGGGGACTTGTGACGTGCGTCACAGATCAAATGTACATAGTGCGCGATAGTGAGGGCGAGAAAGACTGCACGCTATGTCGGCCCTCCCCCTTTTGCTTTGCCTACTGGTCGCCTCGTACGCGGTTCTTGGACTCATCGTCCTGCGCCAAGCTTCCAAACCAAATTGCCGCCTCTGCCTGTTCCGGCAGCTGTGTCCGAACCGCTTGCACGGGCGAGCCAGGTTCGCGGAAGTCCCTGTCTGCATCAGGCGCACCTGCCTTGAGTCCGCTCCCT
>JBAVYO010000416.1:0-8095 GCA_049698855.1 Terriglobales bacterium | reverse complement strand
CAAGCCGCTGATTTTCGTTCATTAGTCGCGGAACTCATACGACTTATTCCCGCGTCATCTCCCAGATGATCGCCAGATGATGGTCGTCATGTTCCGCGACGAAAAACAAATGATCGATGAGCCGCATTGGCACTTTCATGCGCGGGTGCAGCATTGTGCCGGCAAACAACTTCGGATCGACGTTCTGCAGGAGATTCACAAAGGTGGTGCGGGTGCGACGAAAATCCGCGAGAATGCCTTGCAAAGCGCGCGCATTGTGCCCGGCCTCGTGAGTTCGTCGGTTGGTGAGGTCAGCTGCCGTCAGTTCGCTGCGGCCAGCCAGAAAATCTTCCGCGCGCGCCATCCACAATGGCTCAAGATCGAGCAGATGGCCGACGTGCTCCTGTGCGGACCACTTCCAGGCTGGCGCACGCACCAAACGATCGACAGCACAACCGCTCACTAGTTCTTCCAGGCGCGCCGGACTGCCACGCAGCCGCATACAGAGATCGGGATAGAGTTCGACGGGAAAAGAAAAGTCAAACTTACGGCCAAACCAGTCGGCAATTTGTGCCATGACTAAACCCTCTCGAAAGTCGCGCCAGAATCAGAGTTCCGGTAGCAGTGTATGCCTTGGCACGAGGCAGAGAAAACGGTCGACGGGCGGTGCGTACTTGGCCTTGCCGTCATCTAACCGCTTGTTGTCTTAATTTATCGTTCTGCACAGGGAGTCAGTCATGAAAACTGTTGAATTGGGCCGCTCTGGCCTTGAGGTTTCCGCGATCGGCTTGGGCTGCATGGGAATGTCCGAATTTTATTCTGGACGCGATGACGCGGAATCGATCGCAACCATCCATCGCGCGCTTGAACTCGGCATCACGTTTCTCGATACCGCAGATGCCTATGGTCCGCACAAGAACGAAGAACTGGTTGGCCGCGCGATCAAAGGCAAACGCGACCAGATCGTTCTCGCGACCAAGTTCGGCATTGTGCGCGATCCTGCGAATCCGCAAGTCCGCGGCGTGAATGGCAAGCCCGACTATGTGAAGAAATGTTGCGAAGCCAGCCTGCAACGTTTGGGAATCGACCACATTGATCTCTATTACCAGCACCGCGTCGATCCCAATACCCCGATCGAGGAAACCGTGGGCGCGATGGCCAAACTGGTGAAGGAAGGCAAAGTGCGCTATATCGGTTTGTCGGAGGCTAGCGTGCAGACACTTCGCAGCGCGTTCGGCGTGCATCCGATCGCCGCACTACAGACTGAATATTCGCTTTGGACGCGGAATCCCGAGAAGGATATTCTGCCCACTTGCCGCGAGTTGGGAATTGGATTCGTCGCCTATAGTCCGCTGGGACGCGGTTTTCTGACCGGCCAATTTAAGAAGTTCGACGACCTTCCGTCCGATGACTATCGACGCTTTTCGCCGCGCTTCCAGGGAGAGAACTTCCAGAAGAATCTCGACCTGGTGAGAAAAGTTGAGGACCTGGCGAACGAAAAGAAATGCCGGCCGTCGCAACTGGCGCTCGCCTGGGTGATCGCGCAGGGCGGAGACATCGTGCCGATTCCCGGCACCAAGCGCCGCAAATATCTGGAAGAGAATGCTGGAGCCTTGGACGTTGACCTGACCGCCGACGATATGCGGCGGTTGGACGACGTGTTCCCGTTCGGCGCGGCTTCCGGCGAGCGCTATCCGGAACACATGATGGCGCTGGTGAACGGGTAAGAGGCGCGGTTATCCGCCCATCAAAGAATTTACTTCCGAAAATGTCATTGCGTTTTCGAGTGCGGAGTAAGTGCCGGAGCTTTTCAATTCCTGGGCTGCGCTGCGCAACGTAGTCAGCGTCGCACGCATGAAGCCTGCGCCAATGCTGAGACGCGCCACGCCCAGCTTCTCCAATTCGCCGATCGAAGGCACTCCGGGCGCGGCTAGAATGTTCAACGGGCATTGCACGGCCTTGGCAAGACGGCTGATCGTATCCGCGTCTTTGAGACCCGGCGCGAAGACGCAGTCTGCGCCTGCGTCGCGAAATGCAATCAGGCGCCGAGCCGCTTCCTGAAAATCAGCATCGGGATTGCCGCCGGGCAGCAGATAAATATCGGTGCGGGCATTGACGACCATTGGCATGCGCAGTCCGGCGGCAGTTTCGCGCGCAGCCTTTATTTTTTCCACCGCGTGCTCCAAAGTCAGCAAGGGCTGATCAGCGCGGCCGGATGCATCCTCCAGATTCATGCCGACTGCTCCGGCCTCAATCAACTCGCGCGTGGTGGTCGCGACCTCTTCCGCTGTCGCCCCATATCCCCATTCAACGTCTCCCGTGACTGGAACCTTGACGGCGCGCACGATGCGCCCAATGCGGGCGATCATCTCGTCGCGCGAGATATGCTGGCCGTCGGGATAGCCCAGAGAAAAGGCGATGCCCGCCGAGGTTGTCGCGATCGCGGAAAACCCTGTTTCTTCGAAAATACGCGCGCTGACAACATCCCAGGCGTTGGGCAGCGCAAGCACGCCGGGCCCGCGATGCAGCTGGCGAAACGCAATGGCTCTTTCGATTTGGACGCTTAAAGGCAGCATAGATCTTGAAGTCAAAAGTAAGAAGTCAGATTGAAGAAGTGACAACTCATTTTCTTCGGCTGAACTTTAAATCACATCTTTCGCCGCTTTTTCCTGCATGCGAGCCAGAAAGGTGGGCATGTGGACGACCGCTCGTCCCACTGTCCCGCGCCCGATTTCCTTCTTGCCATCGTGCGCGGCTACACGCAGGGTATAAAAACGCCCGTCGAACGATTCTAGTTCAGCGGTCGCACGAACCCGCATTCCGATTCCGCTTGCCGCGCGGTGTTCCACGTGAACCAAAGTGCCTACGGTGATTTCGCCTTCATCGCAAAACGGCTGCAGAGCAAGGAAGGCGGCCGTTTCCATCAGCCGAATCATGTCGGGAGTGGAATATACGGGCGGCAATTCAGGATGGTGCGCGGCGAGCGTGTGCTTCCGCTCAACTGTCTCTTCAGCCTCGCCGCACGTGCCAATGGGAACAGGTCGAGACATTTTATGAATGGTACACAATGGAATAGTACAAAATAAAGAAAAGCGATGCAGCGTGGCAAATCAGAGAGATTCGCAGCAATGTAGGACCGGCATGCGGCCATCGGAACGACGGATGGCAACAACAAAGAATGCGACCTCGCGCGTCCCTTGCACGTCCAAGACATTATGGAATTTCGACAACTCGGCAGAAGCGGTTTGCAGGTTCCGGTGCTGTGTCTTGGCACCGCGACGTTCGGTGGAGGTAATGAATTTTTCCGCGCGTGGGGCGAGACCGACGTGGCCGAAGCCACGAAGCTCGTCGATCTTTGTATGGACGCGGGCGTCAATTTTTTCGATACAGCGGATGTTTATTCGCAGGGTTTGTCGGAGGAGATTCTGGGGCGGGCAATCAAACATCTGCCGCGCACAAGCCTACTACTCTCCACCAAAGCAACTTTTCAGTTCGGCGAGGGCCCGAACAACGTTGGCTCGTCGCGCGCTCATCTCACACAGCAAATCGACGGCAGCCTGAAGCGGCTCCAGACCGATTACATCGACGTCTATCACATGCATGCTTTCGATGCGCTGACCCCGATCGAAGAAACGCTGAACACACTTGACGGGTTTGTGCGTGCGGGCAAGGTTCGCTATATCGCCGCTTCGAACTTCTCTGGATGGCATCTGCAGAAGTCGCTCGACACCAGCGAAAAATATGGCTGGTCGCGTTACGTCGCCCACCAGGTGTATTACTCGCTCGTGGGGCGCGATTATGAGTGGGAGTTGATGCCGCAAGCGTACTCCGAAGGAATCGGCGCGCTCATTTGGAGCCCGCTTGGCTGGGGCCGTCTGACCGGCAAGTTGCGCCGTGGCCAGCCGCTGCCGAAGGTGAGCCGGTTACACAAGGCAGCCGATGGCGGACCCGTGGTGGCAGATGACTACCTCTACAAAGTGGTGGATGCACTTGACGCGGTGGCGGCGGAAACCGGCAAGACGGTGCCGCAAGTGGCGCTGAATTGGCTGCTGCGGAAGCCGACCGTCGCAAGCGTGATCATCGGAGCGCGAGACGAGAAGCAGCTTCGAGACAATCTGGCCGCGGCCAGTTTCACGCTGACTGCCGACCAGGTCGGCAAGCTAGACAAAGCCAGCGAACCGCAGGTCGCCTATCCTTACTGGCACCAACGAGGCCAGTTTCTGAACCGCAATCCGCTGCCGCCTGCGTATCGGTAGATATCTGTTGCCGCTCCGAAGCAAGAGATCTGCAATCGGATCTTTGCTTAGCTATGCGGCCGCCGTGCGGCGCGATTCGATTCCATCGAGCGCTTGCCAGAGCTTATGGGCCGCTTTTTCGGCGGCGGCCAGGGCTTTCTCCCCGGTTTCGGGATTCGCCGCAACGCGCTTTTCCAACTGCTTGCGCCACACCTGCGAGTGATAAACATCGGCGGTGGAATGCAGCGTGAAGTAGGAGCGTGTCTTCTCGTCCGCTCCATACATCTCTCGCAATCCTCGATCCTTCTCGCTTGCAATCCGCGGAACCTGGGATTCGTAGGCATAGAACGCCGCCAATCCTTCCTCCGGTGTTCCTTCGCTGGCCACGGATTGAAACCAGCCAATCAGGCCTGCAATCTCTGGGATACGCCGTCCCTTGGCAACGCGGCGGCCACCCATGCCCTCAACGAAATCAAGCCAGAGCTCGGCGTGCGAGCGCTCCGGCTGGCCGTAAAGATCTTCGCCGCCTTTTTCATCGGACATGTTTGCCAGCACGGCGCGGCGCAGTTCGCCATCTTCGAGGCGAATGCCGAATTGCGCCAGGTAGCCGGGAAAGGCTTCCACGTGCGGATAATAGGCTTGGCCGTATTCGCGCAGATCGTCGCGCGTCAGCTTCCCCTCCGCCCACGCTTTGTAGAACGGGTGGCAAAGCAGGTCGTAGCGTGCAATACATTCGTCGAGTCGCGACAAGAAAGCGCTGGTCTTCAAAATTCACCTCGGGATTTTTACTATAAGGGTCGAGCGCGAACGTTTACAAGGACCGATGCGGGCACGTGCGCGTAACTTGTTACAATTGAACAAGAAGTTTTTTCCCGCCGGGGTCTGGCTTAAAGAGCCACAGAGGATGCAGGACTTTAACGAACATTTCGATGTAGTTGTGGTCGGAGCCGGACATGCTGGCTGCGAGGCCGCGATGGCGGCAGCGCGCATGGGCCTGAAGACCGCGCTGTACACGCTCAACGTCGATTTGATCGCGCAGATGTCTTGCAACCCCGCCATCGGAGGCATCGCAAAAGGACATTTGGTGCGCGAAGTCGACGCCCTGGGCGGCATCATGGGGGAGATCACCGATGCGGTGGGAATTCAGTTCCGCCTGTTGAATACGTCGCGCGGTCCGGCCGTGTGGTCCCCACGTGCCCAGTGCGACAAGCAGGCATATCGCCTGAAGATGCGCGAGGTGCTGGAATCGCAGTCGAATCTGAAGATCAAGCAGGCGGAAGTGGCGGACGTGATTGTGGAGGAGGTCTCAGGTGTCAGGTCTCAGGTCTCAGGAAACCCGGCGGCGGGGCCAGCAGCCAACAGCCATCAGCCATCAGGAACGTCGTCGGTCGTTGGTCGTTCGTCGTTCGGGGATTCGGATGGGAATTGTGATTCCGATCTCGAACGAGGTATGAGGGAGGAATCTGCACCTGCGGATAGCGAAGAGCGAACAGCAAGTGATCTTGCCAACGACCAACGACTAGCGACCAACGACGTTTTTCGCATCACCGGCATTCTGCTTCGCGACGGACGGCGGGTGTCTGCTGGAGCGGTCATCATCACTACCGGCACTTTCCTTAACGGCCTCATTCATTGTGGCGAGCAGCAGTATGCTGCTGGCCGTTCTGGAGAGCCGGCAGCCGTCCTTCTCGGCGAAGCGCTTAAGAGACTCGGCCTGCGAGGATGCCGGCTCAAGACGGGTACTCCCCCGCGGCTGGATGGACGGACCATTGACTGGTCGAAGTTCGAGTTGCAACCCGGCGACGCCGACCCGACTCCCTTTAGTTTTCGCACGCGCCGCGTTGCGCATCACGATACGCAGGTTCCTTGCTACATCGCGTTCACGAACGAAGAGACGCACCGCGTCATCCGCGAAAATGTGCATCGGTCGCCCATGTATAGCGGGCAAATCCAATCTATCGGCCCGCGCTATTGCCCGTCGATCGAGGATAAGATCGTCAAGTTCCCCGATAAACTTACGCACCAGCTTTTCCTTGAGCCAGAGGGGTTAAATACGCATGAAATCTACGTCAACGGCATGAGCACTTCCCTGCCGATTGATGTGCAGCTGGCGATTCTGAAGTCGATCCCTGGGCTCGACGAGGCGGAGATGATGCGCCCCGGCTATGCCATCGAATACGATTCCATCGATCCAACCGAACTGAATCGCACGCTCGAAACCAAGAGAATTTCAGGGCTGTTCCTGGCCGGACAGATCAATGGCACCTCTGGGTATGAAGAAGCGGCGTGCCAGGGGATTATGGCGGGGATCAACGCCGCGCTGAAAGTAAAGAATGAGCCGCCCCTTGTTCTTGATCGGACCGAAGGTTACACGGCGATCCTGATCGACGACCTGATTTCCAAGGGCACGAATGAGCCATACCGTATGTTCACGTCGCGGGCAGAGTTCCGGCTGCACCTGCGGATCGATAATGCCGACCGGCGGCTGACACCGCATGGACGGCGCGTGGGCCTGATCTCGGACGAAGCCTGGACCGGCTTCCAGGCTAAGCAGCAGCGGCTGGAAGAGATGAAGCAACTGCTGGAGCGCACAAAGCTCACCGGCGCGATGCTGGAGCAAATGGAGTGCACAGCGAGCGGCCGGGAACTTACGGGAAACGATGTTTCTTCGGGTCTTTCTCTGGGTCTTTCTTCGACACTGTCTTCGGCTATCGGCCAGCCGCTATCGCAACTTCTCAAGCGGCCGGAGATTTCCATCGAGCGGCTTGTTCCGATATTAAGCCAGCTTACGCCCGATTTCTTCCGGCGCGACTCCTGCCATCGACCACTGAACACGAATCACTTGCTCTCCGAAGTGCGCAACGAGCTCAAATCGATTGAAACCGAAATCAAATATGCTGGCTATTTAGACCAGCAGCAGCGGGCCATCGATCGCCTGAAAAAAGCAGAGCTGCGCCGCATCCCCGAGTGGTTCGACTATCAGTCTGTCAGCGGCCTGTCCCGAGAAATGCAGGAGAAACTCCGAAAGATCCAGCCGCAGACGATCGGCCAGGCCTCGCGCATACCGGGAGTGACGCCCGCGGCGGTCTCGCTCGTCAACGTCTACATCGAGATCCAAGGCCGGCGGCGCGAGCAGGCTGCGATGCTGTAGTTTCAGCCGCGCCGTAAGTGCAGTCTAATCATTAGCGCGAAGATCGCGTTGCCCAGAGTTGCCCTTTTGGATGAAAACATCAGCGGGAAGGTTAAACCGGGTGCATAATTTCCGCACCTGTTCTATGGTGAGATTCCGCTGTCCTTTCAGAAACATCGAAACCGCACTCTCTGAACCAAATTGAGGAATCAGGTCACGTTGCGTGAGATTTTGCTGTTCAATCAGAAACCGCACGACTGAAGCCGGGTCAGCCGCAGGGATAGCGTAGTGCTCTTCTTCGTAGCGTTCCACGAGTAAGGTCAAAAGTTCGATTGCTTCCACTTCAGAGCGAGAGGGGCTTTCCAGTGCCGTTAATTGGAAGAGAGCATTGGTGTACGCCTCAAGTTCCTGCTCGTTGTGTATGACGCGGGGAGCGCCGCGTGCAATCATGTCTGCGGGGTTTGCGAGAGCTGTACTCATTTTGTCCCAAATCTCCTATCCCAATTATTGCGGTTGTCATATTCCTTGTGCGTTAAGAAAGATCGGATGTAGACGTGCCCTTCGGTCTGCATTTCATCTACCGTCCTGGCATAGTGGACGACCGTGACAAGCCTGTAGCGGTTCTGTCTAATGTCGAAGATCACGTAGCCATCAACAGGATCGGCATCCTTGAAAGTACCGCGAACTTCCGCAAAATTGTGCCACCTGACGGCCTCGACAATGTTCACCCATGCTTTGATCTCGTTCGCCG
>JBAVYO010000415.1:0-1820 GCA_049698855.1 Terriglobales bacterium | reverse complement strand
CCTACACCATGACCAGCGGCACGGGCACCTGCTCGGTGATCGCAAACCAGGCAGGCAATACGAACTATGCCGCGTCAACCGCTACGGAATCCGTGACTGCGAATCCGGCGGCGCAGACGATAACGTTCACCACCAGCGCGCCAGCCAGTGCGGCCTACAACACCAGCTTCACAGTTGCCGCCAACGCTAGTTCGGGCCAGACCGTGGCCTTTACTTCGTCCGGGTCGTGCACCAATTCGGGCGCAACTTATACCATGACCAGCAGCACGGGCACCTGCTCGGTGATCGCCAACCAGGCCGGAAACGGCAACTACTCAGCCGCATCGGCAGTCACCGAGACGACGAATGCCACTCTGGCGGCGCAGACGATCACCGTTACCACGGGTCCTCCAGCCACGGTACATGAAGGGCCGGGGGAGATATACTCCTTCACCGTGGTGTCGAGCGCCAGTTCCGGCTTGCCGGTGACTTACGCGGCTTCGGGTGCCTGCACCCTGTTTGGAGGAACCGGAGGCTACTTAGCCAGCTCGGTTACAACCCCCACAAACTGTCAGGTGATTATCAGCCAGCCAGGCAATGGCAACTATGCGGCCGCGCCGACTCTCATATACAACGTAAATGTGGTGCCACCACCGCCGAAAAAGGTTGGCTAATTGAGGGCTGGCGCAGGGTATGTGGAAAGGGCTCCACGGTGCGAACGACGTGCTACGGATACATTCCATTTTTTTGATCGCATTCCATTGGCCGATTGCGATTGAAGAAACCGGACTGCCACATTGCTCTGCAGAGAAAATTGCGGCAGAGATGGCCCTTCGCCTTTGGCGTTGCTTTCTCTGCAGTGCGATTCCAACGGCGAAAACCAGGAATTGGCGGGCTATTCGCGGGGAATTCGGGGAGCGACTGAGAGATTTCCCTGCAGTCCAGACTGCGTGGCGGAGGGAGAGGGATTCGAACCCGCGGTGCGCGTTTCGACTCCATCAATAATGACATCGCCGAGCGCCTCCGTTTCCCGGGCTCGGTCCCGAACACAAACTGCGCTTTGCGAACTTTGTGTCGGCTGCTTCATAAAGCAGAGGACTGGAAATTGATTGGCGGGGCGCCAAAAATCAAACTCGTTCCGGAACAGAGCGCTCACTACGACTCGACGACGGAGCGGAACAAGAGCTTCTGACTGCAGCCGCGCGATGCAATTGGCGGTCGCGGACATTATGAGCTGTTTCGCGACATTATCTTCCTGCTGCGGGACACGGGCATGCGAAATGAAAAGGAGCTTTACCAGATCCGGATCGAAAATATTGATTGGGATCGCCGCATCGTCTTTGGCCCGGATAGCAAGACCGTCAACGGAATTCGCGCGGTGCCCATGAACGATCGGGCCTTCGACATTCTGCGCAGGCGCTCCGGAAAGCGTCGGGAGGGTTGTGCGTTTCCATCAAAGCGTTCAGCGGTCGGACACGTGACCACAATGGCAGTCAAGTTTCGCGAGGCCCGCAAGAAGGCTGGGTTGCCGAAGAAGCTGGTGCTCTACTGCGGGGCTTTGGTACCCGCTTGCTGAAAATGACTGGGAACTTAAAACTAGTCATGCAGACTATGGGCCACCTGGACACCAAAACGGCTTTGAAATACCAGCACCCGAGCTTGAGATTGTGCGCGCGGCCTTGAACAAAACACAGCCCGACCGGCACGGCAACGTGCCGAGCGGACCTGCTATGGCACATTTTACGGCACACCACGAAAATGTGGCCACACAATAACCGGCAAGTGATTGAAAAGATGGTGAGCGCGGTAGGAATCGAACCTACAACCTACTGATTAAGAGT
>JBAVYO010000414.1:0-5053 GCA_049698855.1 Terriglobales bacterium | reverse complement strand
GCTTATGAGTTCGACGGCTTCGAGGTTGCTACCCGACTTGATTGAGTACAGCGCACAGAGATATGCAGGGATCGTCGCGTGTTCCAACTCGATTGCCCATTGCAGATGCTCCCTCAGGCTCTCCATCGAGGTGATCGATGCCAGTGCCGTAAAGGTCTTTGTCCTGCCAGACGAAAACTCCTCGACTGCCGTCTCCATGAGCACCGTGGTTGTCGAATCAGTCCTACTCATTGCAATGACCCACCGCCCCGCATGCACGATTGACCAGACACAATCCTGTTTTGTGACAGGCCTGATCAGATTTTCTTGGGGACGAGTGTTCTGTCACATTCGGTGAGGTTGTTCGGTCATAGAAAATAGCAAGATCGGAAAGCTCAATCGTCTATTAGGAGGTGAACTGTGCGGCCCAATACAGAGACAGCCGTTGACCCTATTCAGTCAAAAGTCGCGAAACGTGACCAATTTCAAGTAGACACGATACCGCCGGGGTCGGCCTCGTTGGTGGGGGAAGTGGCGGTGTTCAACGTCGCTGGCAAGTGCTGCGCCACACAAGCCAAATGCACGCATAGGGGAAGTCCGCTGAACGAAGGCACACTCGAGGGCTCAACCGTGACCTGTCCATGGCACGGAACACAGTACGACGTATGCACTGGAGCGGTGCTACGGGGACCGGCTACAGAACCCGTCAAGACCTACCGCGTGGTCGTTGAAGGTGAAATCGGATACATGGAGAACGAAAGCTGATGGATTCGAGCGATACGGTAAGGCACTATTCCGACGACTCAATCGAGGTCAGCTACAATGCGCATCGCTGTATTCATGCGGCCGAGTGCATACGCGGGCTGCCGATGGTCTTCGACACCGAACGTCGTCCTTGGATCGACCCTCCCGCAGCCAGTGCCGACGAGATCGCCGACGTAATATCCCGGTGTCCGAGCGGTGCGCTGCACTTTAGGCGGCGCGATGGCGGCTCGTCTGAAACTCCTCAGCTGCCCACTACATCTGAAACTCCTCAGCTGCCCACTACAATCGTGCCAACGATTGGTGGTCCGTACTATGTTCGTGGGCTCATTCAATTGCGGTCAGCAGATGGCCGCACGGAGTTCGAAGACACAAGGATGGCACTGTGCCGCTGTGGGCAATCACACAATAAACCCTTTTGCGACAACAGCCACTTATAGTCGGGCTTTGATGATGCGGGAGCGGTTCCGGCGTCGGGAAGTGTACCGGAAAACAGAAAATGAGCCCTGCACTGAAATCGTTCGCGTCCTGGTCGCAGTTAGCCTTAATTTCTATGTAAGGAGGCCAGATGACGAAGGGACGACTGGAGGCATTCAGCGACGGAGTGATCGCGATCATTATCACCATCATGGTGTTGGAGATGAAGGTGCCGCACGGCAGCGGCTTGAGAGATCTGGAACCCTTGCTTCCGATCTTTCCTAGTTACGTTCTCAGCTTCGCGTACATAGGCATTTATTGGAACAATCACCATCACATGCTGCATACCCGTACGACCGTGACTGGCTCAATCCTGTGGGCTATGCCGACGACTTGGCAGCGGTCATTGAGGCGCTCGATCTCAACGACATTACACTCGTCGGCCACTCCACCGGCGGCGGCGAGGTCGCGCGCTACATCGGACGTCACGGCACGAAGCGAGTAGCTGCAGCCGTTCTCATCGGCGCAGTGCCGCCTGTAATGGTGAAGTCCGCCGGCAATCCCGAGGGTCTTCCGGTCGAAGTCTTCGACGGATTGCGCAGCAGCCTATTGAAAGATCGTTCGCAGTTCTGGAAAGAATTCGCCATCATGTTCTACGGCGCCAATCGACCAGGAGCCAATGCTTCGCAAGGGATGTTGGATCAATTGTGGCTGTGGAGCATGCAAGCTGGTCTCAAGAACACCTATGACTGCATCAAGGCATTTTCCGAGACCGACTTCACCGACGACCTCAAGAAGTTCGACGTGCCCACGCTCATCCTGCATGGCGAAGACGACCAGATTGTGCCGGTGAACGACGCAGGAAGGAAATCGGCCCAGATCATCAAAGGTGCTAAGGCGATCTTTTATCCGGGACTGCCTCACGGTCTCACCGCCACGCGTGCAGATCGAGTGAACGCTGACCTATTCGAGTTCTTGCGGTCAGTCCAAAAGGTCCGCAAGGCAGCCTAAACGTTTGGGCTCCAGACTAGTTGTTCGGATGGAGCTCCTAAGTTTGTGGGATATGCGCTACACGCGGTGGAGCGGAGTTTTCGCAATTTCTTCCGCTTGCTACCGACGAAGGAGAATCGCAGACAGTTGGTGGACCCTGCGTGTAGTGCATATATCGATGAATTCTCACCCACGGTTCCATGACCATTGGCCGAATGTTCTATGCGAATCGGAAGTCGATAAGGAAAGAGTTGAGTTTTTATGAGCAATTTGAAGAACAAAGTTGTGATCATCACTGGTGGAGCAGGCGGCATCGGACGAGCCGCAGCCAATCTCTTTGCGGAAGCCGGAGCGAGAGTTGTCATCACGGGTCGCCGGGCTGAAAAACTTAAGCGAGTTGCCGAAAGCTCGGACAACATTGACTTTGTCGTCGCCGACGCGGCGAGCCCTGAGGATAGTTCTCGCACCATTACATCAACCATCGAGCGCTGGGGACGGCTCGATGTACTCGTGAATAATGCCGGTGCCGGCGCGATTCTGCCTCTAGAAGCGGCGACCCCGGGGGCAATTAAGGAGATCTTCGCGGCCAACGTGTTCGGTCCCTCTCTGTTAGCGACAGCAGCCCTACCACAACTGAAGGCATCTCGTGGCAATATCGTGAATGTGTCCAGTACCTTCGGGCATAAACCAGCTGCCGGACTCTCGCACTACGCAGCGAGCAAGGCGGCTGTTGAACACCCGCAGCAATGAGTCCCGCAGTAAAGGAAGATGAATATGAAGAGATATAAAGTGAGCGTCGTTGCCATGTTCCTAGTCCTTAGCACTCTACTGGGTTGTGCGGGAAAGATTCGGTATCCCAGTTACTACGCACTCAATCTGCCATCGCCTCCTGATCCACCGCCGCAGGACCAGCATGCGGCTCCTCCACCTCGACGACATGCAGGACCTCCGGGCTTCCATATTCGCTGTATTGAACTGCCTTCATAAGTTCTCCTTTCGCGCGAGGGTCCTAGACGGGAAGACCCAATAATTATTCGCCCAGCTTGTCCACTAATTGGATCAGTCTCGCGGTGAGATGGTCTTCAGCCAAGCGGCGAAGGTAAGTAAGCCCGGATGCTCCTGTCGCAGCTCGTTGATATTCGCCTTGAACCCGTGCTCTCCAATCCACTTGAGCATCGACGCGATTTCTTTCGGCATAATCAATCCGGGGAGAAAACGAGGGATCGGAGCAATCCAGGGAGTACGCCCTGTGACCTTTCTGTAAGTCTCAAGAATTTCCGCGATGCTCAATTCGTCCCCGGCAAGCGGGATTACGCGTCCGGAGAAGTGGGTTGGATCTTCCAATGCTCTCGCGGCGAACCAGCCAATATCGGATGTCGCGACGAGTTTGATACGCTTCGTGGTTCCGAGCGCGCTCCTGAACAGTCCTAAGGCCATTCCTCGCCCAAAAGGTGCGGTCGCAAAACTATCCATGAATGCCACAGGACGAATGATCGTGGCAGGAAGGCCGAGCTGACGGATATGCTGCTCGATGCGCCATTTACTCTGGTAATGGGGCACGCCGCTGTCTCGTTCGACTCCCTCCGCCGATGTGTACACGAGGTGCGGTCCATTGGCGATTTTGACGGCGTTAGCCAGAGCCTTGCCGCGCTGCTCCTCGGCCTCGATACCGCCTTTGTCCATAAAGTTCTGGACCGAAAACACGGCCGAGACACCCGAGAGCGCGGCCTTCAAGGAGTCGGCATCATTCATATCTCCTCGCGCCAGCTCGACGCCCTGTGACGCGAGAAGCTTCGCTTTAGGGGAGTCCGGGTTGCGAGTAAGCACCCGGACGCCGACTCGCTTGCCCGACAGCAGGTGAGTCACCGCGGCTCCGCCTTGTTTGCCAGTTCCACCGGTGACCAGGACCAGCCGTTCAGATATCAGCATAGGGTCTCCCTCTTTCAGAAGCGCGTCAAAGCCTGCCAGGCGGGCCAAATCAATCGCTGCGCTTCAGCGTAGGCCACCGGTGGCGAGGAGTTTTTCACCGGTTAGCCAGCGCGCGTCGTCGGAAGCCAGAAACACTGCCAAGGCGGCGATATCGTCCGGCCGTCCGGCACGACCAAGCGGAGTCTGCGCTACGATGAATTGTTGGAATTCCGAGCTGAGACCGGCGCTGGAACCTTCGGTTTCCACGAGACCGGGGTTGATGGCATTGACGCGGATTTTGCGCGGACCGAGTTCTTTGGCCAGCACGCCGGTAATGACATCCACCGCACCTTTGCTGCCCGCGTAAATCGCTACCTGCGGCCAGAAACCAGTGGTTATGTTGGAAGAGATGTTGATCACGCTGCCGCCTTTGCCGAGATGCTTGACGGCGGCCTGGGTCGTTAACAATACGCCGAGAACGTTAACGTCGAATATCCTGCGATACTGCTCCTCCGTCACGGTCTCGATGGGCGAAGTTTCGTAGATGCCGGAATTGTTGACCAACACGTCGAGGCGAGCGAAGGCTTTTATCGCAGCCTCGATCAGGCCTTGAGCCTGATCAGCCGTGGACACGTCTCCCTGCACCGCAATGGCCCTCCCGCCGGTGCCAACGATAGCTTCGACGACAGCGTCCGCGCTGGCCTTGCTCGACGCATAGTTAACCACGACTGCGGCACCTTCCGCCGCGAGCGCTTTGGCGATTGCGGCACCGATACCCTTGGAAGCCCCGGTGACCACTGCGACCTTGCCTGCGAGTTTTGACATGAGGTTTACTCCTTTTGCTATAATACCAAGTATATATACTAAGTATACATACTGAGTATATATACGTTATCCGGAGCACAATGTCAAAGTCACCCGATGGTCGATCTCGTACACGTCTAGCCACGCGACAAGCCATTTCCAACGCCGCCACGCTCCTCTTCTTCGAGCGGGG
>JBAVYO010000413.1:0-9038 GCA_049698855.1 Terriglobales bacterium | reverse complement strand
ACGGACTCCCTCCCGTGACCCATTGATTTCTTCGATTTGCAGCGGTTGATCAGCCATGAACGAAATGCTAATGGCTGATGAATTTGAAAATTGTTAACGTTGTGTGAATTTCGCGGGCAGGCGTCTTGACACGAGAAGCAGCCGCCAGTTCCAGTTAAGAACCCCAGCATCCGCAAGATC
The DNA here is from genome assembly GCA_049698855.1 of Terriglobales bacterium. Classification (GTDB taxonomy): domain Bacteria; phylum Acidobacteriota; class Terriglobia; order Terriglobales; family Acidobacteriaceae; genus Acidiflorens. The sequence continues at coordinate 8,858 of JBAVYO010000413.1, read as the reverse complement.
GCCAGCCATGCAACACCGACTCTGCGCTATCACTCTTGCGCCGATCGAAGCTGCCCCTGCTTATTCGCTTTTTCCGCAGCCGCCCTTCGGGCCGAACACCGACGTGCCGGTGACGGTCACGGCACCGCTGACAAGCTCGCCGAAGCCTTTGCCGATGCTTCCCTTGCTGGCCGGACCGACGAATACCAAGCCGTTAATAGAACCGTTGTCGTCGGGTATGTAGAAAGTCGCGATGAGGAGGTTGTTGGCAACCTGGAAAATACCCTGAAAATTGGTGAACCCGCTGCCGTTCAAAATAGCCAGGCCGCTGTGGGGAAAGCCGAAACTGCCGTTGTCGGTCAACGTCAGACAATACGTCGGGTTGCCGCTAAACGGTGGACCACTCGGATACACAATATGCTCGGCAATCGGCCAATTGCCGCTGTAGCTCTGCGCCATGGCGGTGCCAGGCACGATCATGAAAGTCACAATTGCCAACACCGTCGCTGCAAATACGCCTATGTTCCTGGTCATTTCCGTTCCTCCTGTAGAGATCGTAGGTTCGTGGTACAGGGGAACAGTACTGGGGAAGGGTTAGCCAGTTGTCATGAGAATGTAAAACCGGCGCAAAAAATCTCGCTGCCAGGATGAAAATTCCGAAGCGGAGAGACGGGATCCGTGATGCCGGCAGCAAATTGCCATCAAATAGTTTCCGGCCTCGAGCCTGCTAGTCGATATGCTCCCCTTCTTCAAACGAGCCTTCGGCGGCGGGCAGAACGTCGGTTTCGCCGGCGATCCAGACGTACAAAGTCGGCAGCAGGAACACGCTCATAACGAGGGCGGCGATCAGGCCGCCGACAATCACGATGGCGAAAGGACGCTGCGAGTCGGACCCGATGGCATGGGATAGTGCTGCGGGCAGAAGTCCCAGCGTGGCCACGAGCATGGTCATCATGATGGGGCGGAGCCGGAGCACAGCTCCTTCGACCGCGGCATCTTCGATGGAATAGCGCCGCACGCGAAGTTGGTTGATGTACTCCAGCATGATGACGCCGGTTTGCACGCAGACGCCAAACAGGGCGAGGAAACCGACGCCGGAGGAGACGCTGAAGTGCGTGCCCGTGATGAGAAGCGCGATCAGGCCTCCGATGGGCGCGACGGCGATGTTAACCATAATCAGCAGCGCCCACTTAAACGAACTGAACATGGTGTAGAGAATGATGAAGATGATGAAGATCGTGATGGGCAACACGATCAGCAGACGCGCGTTGGCCCGCTTCTGACTGGCGTATTCTCCCTCCCAGTCGAGCGTGTAGCCTTGCGGCAGTTTGACCTGCTCGTTGACTTTCTTGATTGCTTCTTCCACCGTGCTGCCCAAATCGCGGCCGCGAACGCTGTATTTGATTGCGATGTAGCGGCGATTGCCTTCGCGATAAATTTCCGATCCGCCGTCAGTCACCTGAATCTTGCAAAGCTGCGCCAGCGAGACGCGCTCGCCGGAAGGCGATAGCAGGCGAATGTTCTGAATTGCGTCTTGCGTATCGCGGTATTGAGGTAGGTAGCGCAAGGTTAGGTCGTAGCGCGCTTCGCCCTGCAAAACCTGCGTAAGCGCGTTCCCGCCGACAGCTGTTTGGATCGCATCCTGCACGTCGGCGACGTTGATCTGATAACGCGCGGCGGCTTCGCGGTCGACCGTCACGTTCAGGTTGGGCTGGCCGAGGACGCGAAACACGCCCAGATCTTCGACGCCGTTGATTTGGCGCATGACGCCGACAATCTCGTCGGCCTTCTGCTCAAGCAGTGTCAAATCGTCGCCGTAGACTTTCGTCGCCAGCTCTCCTTTTACGCCGCTGACCGCCTCTTCCATATTGTCTTCGATGGGCTGGGAAAATCCCCATACGACTCCGGGGATTTTGTCGAGTTCGCGCTGCATGGCCGCAATTAGCTCGTCTTTGTTCTGGTGGAAAACTGGCCGCCAATCTTCTTTCGGCTTGAGATCGACGAAATACTCTGTATTGAAAAAGCCTGTCGTATCGGTGCCGTCATCGGGGCGTCCCACCTGGCTGGTGCATTGCGGAACCTCAGGAAAAGAACAAAGCACGATGCGGGCCTGATTGGAGACGCGGATGCCCTCATCGGGGCCGGTGCTGGGAGCAAGAGTACCGCGGACCCAGAGAGCGCCTTCGTCGAGGTGCGGAAGAAATTCGGAGCCAATAATGCCGCTGAAGGCGAAGAAGTTTGCCAGAATAATAAGAAGCAGACATGCGCCGACGGTGATGTAACGATGGTGAATAGCCCATCGAACCGCCTTGCGATAGCCTTCAATCAGCAAGTGCATGACGGGGTTGTGCCATTCCTTGGCGCCTTTGGCGAAGGCAAAACTGGCTAGAACAGGCGCGATCACGATGGAGAAAATCAGCGCGCCGAGGAGCGCGAAGGCCACCGTCCACGCCATTGGATGAAACAAGCGGCCTTCCACGCGTTGCAGCGTGAAAATTGGCAGATAGGCTGTAATGATGATCGCGATGGCATAAAACACGGGGCGCTGCACTTCATGCGACGCTTCGCCGATGCGCTCCGTCGGGGTTTTCACTCCATCGGCATGGCCCAAATGGCGCACGATATTTTCGATCATCACGACCGCGCCATCGACCACCATGCCGAAATCGAGCGCTCCCAGAGAAAGCAGATTGGCGGGAATGTGACACAGATCCAGACAAATGGAGGCAAACAAGAGCGAGAACGGAATGGTCGCGGCGACAATGATCGCGCCGCGCACATTGCCTAGAAAGAGGAAGAGGATGATCGAGACCAGGATCATTCCTTCCGTCAGGTTGTGCAGCACAGTATGCGAAGTGAAGTGGACAAGGTCACTGCGATCGATGAAAGGAACAATCTTCACGCCTGGCGGAAGAATATGACTGTTCAGCTCCTCGACCTTCTTGTGAATGCCTTCGAGCGCGGCGTCAGCGGCTGCGCCTTTGCGCAAGAGCACGATCCCGGAAACAACGTCGTCATTGTCGATGATCTTGCCGTCTTCACGCTCGATTGCACCATTGGGACCATAGGGACAAGCACTGCAAGCCCGCGCAAATTGGCCTAGCCGAATTTTCGGCCCCTGCGAAACGACGGCAATGTCTTTTACGCGAAGCGGCGTGCCGTTTTTCGTAAGAAGAACGGTCTCGGCGATATCCTGAGAGCGGTCCACTAATCCTACGGAACGGACGTTGATCTGCTGCAAGCCCTCCTGAATAAAACTCCCCCCCGCGTTGGCATTGTTGTTGGTGAGTTGCTGCTCAACCTGCGCGAGGCTGAGACCGTAAGCAACGAGCTTGTTGGGATCGACACGAACCTGATATTCCCGCGTGGGTCCGCCGAAGCTCGAGACATCGACAACGTTCGGCACGGCCTTGAAACTCTTCTCCACGACCCAATCTTCAATCGACTTGAGCTCCATCGCGTCATACGCGGGGTTTGTGCTGTGCAGCGTAAAGAAATAGATCTGGCCGACTGGGCTCCAGTCGGTGCCCATTTGCGGATTGACGCCGGGCGGCAGCGCGACTTGACTAAGGCGTTCGAGGACACGTTCGCGATTCCAGGCGTTGTCGGAGCCATCTTCGAAGACGAGCTTGAGATCGGACAATCCGAATAACGAAAACGACCGCAAGTGGACGACTTCGGGAATTCCGTTCATCACGATCTCAAGGGGAATCGTGACCTGTTGTTCGATCTGTTCCGCTGAAATGCCCGGCCACTGCGTGATGATTTCGACGTAATTGTCGGCAACGTCGGGATAAGCCTCGATCGGCAGCCGCTTGAACGAGACGATGCCCCAGAAAAAAAGAATCAGGGCCAGGGCCACGATCAGCAGCCTGTTGTTGAGCGCGAAATCGACGACTCGGCGAATCATCGGCGGCTCCGGGCGATTCGCTTGGACCCCAGGTTAGCGCCCAAAGAACGGGCGCGAACCTGGGGCACCCTCAAGATCTGGACATCCGAAGCAATCCGAATCATCATTGCTCCACCGTGTTTTGCAGAGGCAGCGCGTTCGACACAACCTGATCGCCTGGTTTCAGGCCGCTGATGACTTCCTGCATGTTGCCGGGCAATGTCGCACCAGTGACAACTTCCAGGCGCTTGAAGTGGCCTGACCCGAGCGGCGCGTAAACCCACTCGCGGTCGTGCAAATGCAAAATCGCGGTGGCGGGAATGGCGGCATGCGTTTCGGATTGCTTGCCATAAAAGGTTGCCGTGACGAACATACCGATGCGCATCGACCCCGGATTCGCAACCTCGATGCGCACTTTGGCGGTGTGGATGGTGGGGTCGAGCGTGGGCAGAATGTTATCGATGCGACCCTTGAACACCTTGCCTGGATAGGCATTCAAACGGAGATCGGCGGAATCGCCGACGCGCACGGCGTCGAGATCGTTTTCGTAGACGTCGCAAACGATCCAGACGTAAGAAAGATCGGAGATGGTGAAAGGATTGGGACCCGACAAACCCTGGACGCCGGCGGCGTTCGTGACCTGCTGGTCGGTGATGATGCCGGAAATTGGCGCGACTACGTTGACGATGCCGGAAGGATGATCCTTGTCGATGCCGAGGAGATGTAGCTGCTCGGTTGCAGTATCGAGGTCAACCTTGGCGTCGGCTTCGGTATCTTCGGCGGCTTCGAGCGCGCTCTTGGCGATGGCTCCTTTGTCATACAGGATCTGAGAGCGATCAAGCTGCTGGCGCGCCAGCCGCTCATCGTTAACCGCCTTGAGATAGAACTGGTAGGCGTTGGAAACGTCGTTGCTCTGCACGCGCAACAAAAGCTGGCCCTTCTTCACCGCGTCGCCAAGGCGAGCCTTGATCTCAACAACGCGGCCAGCCGCAAGCGAAATCACAGGCACGGCGCGTGAGATGTCGGGCTGCACCACGCCGGTTACGTTCAAAGCGGACACGGATTTATGCTCGACGGCGGCGACCAGCGGGAACTGATCCGGGTGCTCGACTTTAAAGTTATTGGAATCGAGATCCGGCTCGACCGTCGCCTTGGGAGGCGCCTCGGCCTTGGGATCCGCTTTGTCGCTGCAGTCGGCCAGCAACAAGCACAAAGGCAAGCCGAGCGCGGCGGCGAGAGTTATGCCAGCGAGTTTACGTTTCATTGGATCACTTCCTGGCCGACGGCCATATTCAGCTGGGCAGCAGCCGTCAAGTACGAGCCCACGAGGTTCACGTAGTTGAGTTGCACGCTGCGGTAGTCGCTCTCCGCATTCAGAAAATCGAGCAGCGACGCGCCGCCATGCTGATAGGAAAAGAGAATCGTATCCCGCACGCGAACCGACATATCGAGATACTTGGCTTTGTAGGGCCGCAGCAGGATCAGCGTGCTGGCCACGGTTGCGTAGCCGGAATCGACATCGCTGAGCACTTGCGCCTCGGCCGCGTCGCGCAGTTTCTCGTTGCGCGTGATGTCGAGTTGCGTACGCAGTTTTTCTCCCTGATTGCGGTCGAAGATGCGCAAGGGAATGCTGACGCTGACGCCAACCGTATTAATGGCAAATGGATTGTTGGTAGAGGAGTTATGCGTATACCAGCCGCTTAAGGTCGGATCGGTCGAGCCGTTGGCGACTGCCAGTTTGTAATCGGTCTGGGCCTTGTCTACCGTCTGCATGGCGGCTCTTAGGTCGGGCCGCGTATCAAGAGCGATTTTTCGGAATTCGTCTCGCGACTGCAACTGGTCGGTGAAATCGTAGGTGCCAGTCACGTCGAACTGTTCAATCGGAGTGCGGTCGTTGAGTAAAGTGAGCAGCTGGATTTTCGCCGTGCGCAGATTCACATCGGCAGTTTGCTCGTCAGACTCGTACTGCACGCGCTGGAGTTCAAGCCGGTCGAGATCGATCTGCGCGATGTCACCCGCACTGAAGCGGGTACGGCTGATATCGAGCACATGATCGTAATACTCGAGATTGTCCTTCGCCAGTTGCAGCACCGCTTTCGCCTGCAGCACGGAGACGAACGCGCTCCGCAGATTGAACAGCATGGTTCTTTCCATATCCGCGTGATTCGATTCGGCGATCACGGTACCCTTTTTCGCGCTCTCCAGCCGTAGATGCCGTTTGTTACGCCGTTCGATAAGCTGGCTGACGCTGGGGGATTCAAATGTGCCCGCAAACGGCTGCCAGACGCCATGATTGGGAGCGATCTGTGTGCCGTCCACGGTGAGACCAAGCTCCGGGTTCGGCCGCAGAAACGCCGTAATTTCCTGGGCTTTCGTTTCTTGTACGTTGAGGGCGTCCGCCTGCAAAGTGGGATTTGCGGCTTCAAACTTGTCGCGTATCTGCTGCCAGCTATAGCTCTGCTGTTGCGCCGATGCGGCCGCGGCGGCAAGGACGAGCCCTGCGACAAGCAGAAAATTGTGGAACTTGAACATCGTGCGTACTCCATGCGCAATGGGAAACGGGTTTTCACTGCGCACCTTCAAACACATCGACAAAGAGAAGGCAGAAACGCAGTGAACCTAGACAGAAAGGGAAGAAACACTTGGAGGAGCGCGCCCGGCGCAGGCGAAGGCTACCAGAGATCGAATTGCCGGCTGCGAGAAGGGCAGCACGGCACCCACCGGCTCCAGGATCATTCTCAAAGAGGCGGATGCAGACAGAACGGGCAGCGACGAATGACTTAGAACATGGCAAGCGCAATGGCCGTTGTGGCGGAAGCTGCGCTTCGATTCTTCCATTGCCTGACCGACAGCGTGCAGATCGTCGCTTGCGGAAACCACGGGAAACAGCATCACGAGCGCGCAGCCGAGCGTGCAGACTATAACAAACGAGGCACGCGTCCACGGCGCAGACGAAACCCTGCGCCGCCACAGCAAGTATGCGGGCAGCAGCAAAGCAAGCCAGCAAAGATTTAGAAAAAGCTCCATAGACAACGTTTAACGCCGCCTAAACGGGACTGGACGCCCCCCCCCGCGAGGCCACTTCAAGCTAGTTTCCAAAGATAATAAAGAATAACACAGCGAAACAAGTGACTTGCGTACTTGGAGACGGAGCGCGCCTGACATGGCATTTAGCTCGCTTTCGCGGCCAGGACTATTCCACTGCACGTGCCCAGTCCGATGCGCCGGAAGCCGTCGGCTTCGCAATATGCGCGCATGACGACTTCGTCCCCATCCTCGAGGAACTTTCTCTGCTCTCCGCTGGGAAGCGTAACTGGCTCGCGGCCGCGCGATGTTAGCTCGAGGAGGCATCCGCGGGCGTCTTTCTCCGCGCCTGAGACGGTTCCGCTGGCTAGCAAATCGCCGGACCGCAGATTGCAACCATTGCTCGCGTGGTGCGTGAGCATCTGCGCCATCGTCCAGTAGAGATCGCGGAAATTACTCCGGCCGAGCGTAATGGGAGGCATGGCGGCCTCGCGCATTCGCGCCGACTGAATGGAGACTTCGAGATTCAAGTTGACGCTTCCATATTGTTGATCGTCGGGGTTTAGCAGGTAAGGCAAAGGAGCGGGATCGCCCGCCGGGCGGGCAAATGCGGGTGCGCGAAATGGAGCCAGCGCTTCCATCGTCACCACCCAGGGCGACACCGATGTGGCAAAGCTTTTCGCCAGGAATGGGCCCAGCGGCTGATACTCCCACGCTTGAATGTCGCGGGCCGACCAATCGTTGACCAGGCAGATTCCAAAGATGTGGTCCTCCGCTTCGGCGATGGGGATTGTCTCTCCGCGTGCGTTTCCCTTGCCCACGAAGAATCCAACTTCGAGTTCATAGTCGAGCGCTTTGCTGGGTCCGAATTTTGGATCGGCTTCACCATCGCGCGTTTGTCCCGACGGACGCCGCACCGGCGTTCCGCTCACGACCAGCGATGACGCGCGTCCGTGATAGCCGATGGGAACGTATTTGTAGTTCGGCAGCAGAGGATTATCTGGGCGGAATAATTTGCCGACATTCGTCGCGTGAAAAATCGATGCGTAGAAATCGGTGTAGTCGCCAATCGCGGCCGGGAGAAGCATCTCGACTTCATTCTGCGAAACGAGGCTGGCCGAAAGCGTCTGCCGATCGGTGGAGGAAGCCTTCTCGCCCAACAGAGCGAACAATCTGTGCCGCAACGCGCGACGCGAGGGGGCGCCGAGCGCCATGAGCACATTCAGTGCGGCTTGTTCGTAGGATTGAAATACGCACGCTTTGGCGGCAGATACCGCCTCGCTCCCCAAGACTATCTCGGAGCGAAGGCTTGCGAGATCTACGATGAGATCGCCGATGGCGACTCCGATTCTTGGTTCGGCGTCCTTTTTTCGAAACACCCCAAAGGGCAAATTTTGAATTGGAAAATCCGAACCGGCGGCATTCGCCGATTCGACCCAGCTTTGCGCGTTGGGATCGTGAGTCTCGTCGAGAAGAGGTTTCATAAAAGATGCAGAGCCCGCAGGTCGTCGATCGGCTCCATGAATGAACAAGAACCAAAAGAGATTGCGGAGTTTTGCCGCGTGCCGGCGATGTCGCGCGAGGTGAGCCGGTGGTCGCGCCAGCGAACCCCCTCTGAGTCGAAGTGGAAGGCGTTTGCATTACGTTCTTCGAGCAACTCGACTGCGTGCGCGCGTCCCATGCCCGCTCGTACAAAAGCCGCGGCGAGAAAAACATTGAGAAAGCCGTGCATAAGTCCGGATGGGCTGTCGGGCTGATACGTAAGCCTGTGAACCGACCGCAGCGGATGGTGAAGGCCAGCAGTGGCCTTGAACGGCACATTGGCATCCGCGCATAGACCCATGAATTCGATTATGGGTGCCGGCGCAGGGAACTTATCGGCTGTCTCGCCGCCGGTCCTGACCTTGGCGCCACGCCCGCAAGCTGCCACTGCCGCGAGGCATGCATGAAGGGCGCTGGATAATGG
>JBAVYO010000412.1:0-3415 GCA_049698855.1 Terriglobales bacterium | reverse complement strand
ACACGAGCCCACACTGACCTTCTTTCTGCAATTGCCGATCACCAAGGTAATGACAGAAAGGAACTTTTGGTATCCGTCAGTGCGGCGTGCGGACAAAAATAGTAGTTGGACTGCTAAATGAGGGAAGCAATGCATTCTCAAACTATGAAGCACGTCCTCACAGTCGGTTTGCTCGTGGTTTTCGTTGCCGCCATGGGAATCGCTCCGTGCGCATGGGGACAAAACGAGAGCACGCGCAAAACGAAGAACGTAATCAGGCCCACGTATCCGGATCTCGCGCGGCGAATGGGAATTTCCGGAGTCGTTAAAGTGGAAGTTACGGTTGCACCGAACGGCCAGGTGAAAGATGCACGGCTGATCGGCGGAAACCCCGTTCTAGCCAATGCCGCCATGGACGCAGTCAAGCAGTTGCGTTATGAAACGAGTTCCGAACAAACCACGGAAACGGTCGAATTCCATTTCAATCCATCCCAATAAGTTAACAGAGTGGAAAGCGCACGTTTGAGGAAGACAAACGCATGAACATCCGGAAAAAGTTGTACTTGAACTTCGGCATCATCCTGGTCACCGTACTTGCGCTCTTGGCAGTCAACCTGGTGGCAGTGCGCCGAGAGCATGAAACCAAAGCGGCGGCCCAGCGATCGATCGACATGGCGGAAGCGACATCGCTCGTCCGTTTCCAGATGATGCAGAACCGCCTTCACCTGCAGAACTATCTCCTCAGCGGCGATACCCGCGACGTCGAGAAGATGAACGAGGGCGAGCGCCTGCTGAGTGACGCGCTGCACCATAGCCAGGACCTGGCAAACTCCGACCAGCAGCGCGCCAACCTCGATAAAGTCCGCGGTCTTGAGCAGGGCTGGGCTGCGGAATTCGCCAATCCACTGGCGGAAAAACGCCGCGCCGTCGACAGTGGAAATGCCACCGTTGCCGAACTGCAGATCTTCTATCTCCAAAAGGATCCCAATGCCTGGGTCGCGCGCTCCAGCGAAGTTCTGGAGGACGTCGACCAGGAAAACCGCAAACTGCTCGAACAACGCCACTCCGAGGACCAAATCGCAGCCACCTTCACCATCGTGTTTGCGCTCTTCAGTTCCCTGTTCGCCATCGGATTGGGCGTGGTCATCGCTTACCGGACATCAAATGGAATTGTCGAACCGCTCAATCGCCTGATCCACGTGGCCGAGCAGATTGGGCAGTCGGGCGATCTCAACCACACCATTGATGTGCATGGCACCGACGAGGTCGGCCAGTTGGCCCGCACCTTCGATTCGATGGTCAAGTATTTGAAGGAAATGGCTTCCGTTTCCGAGGCCATTGCCGGCGGCAACCTGGGCGTCGAGGTTCACCCACGTTCGGCAAACGACACACTTGCCAACGCCTTTCAGCGCATGGTGGAAGGCCTGCGCGGCCTGGTGCGCAATGTGCGCGATGCGGCTTCCCAGGTGGCAAGCGCCTCCACACAGGTCGCCAGTTCGTCCGACGAATCGGCTCGCAACAATCTGCAAGCCGCTTCCGCAATCGATGAAGTCACCAGCACCATGCACGAGATGAGCGTGAACGTGCAAAACATGGTGAAGAGCACTCAAACACAGGCTTCAAGCGTGAGTGAAACGTCCGCTTCCATCGACGAGATGGTGACTTCCATCCAGCGCGTGGCGGACACGGCCAAGGTTCTGCTCGATATTTCCAACCGCTCGCGCGAAGAAGTGCATAGCGGCATCGGCACCATGGAAAAAGCGACCGACGGCTTGAATCGTATCAACACCACCATCCGCGCCTCGGGCGAGATCATCGATTCGCTCGGAACCCGCGCCGACGATATTGGCAAGATCATTGAAGTGATCGACGACCTCGCCGAACAAACAAATTTGCTGGCCCTGAACGCAGCCATAGAAGCGGCCCGCGCTGGCGAGCATGGACTTGGATTCGCCGTGGTCGCCGATGAAGTGCGCAAGCTCGCAGAGAAATCGGCGCAGTCGACCAAGGAGATTTCCGAACTCATCGAGAGCATCCAGAACGAAGCCCGCAAAGCGGTCGAAAATATGGAGAAGAGCACGACGATCGTGAATGAAGGGTTGAATCTCGGTCAGGATCTCAACTCGGCCTTGCGGAAGATCTCCAACGTCGTCACCGAGGTATACAAGTTCGCGCAGGAAATCGGCGCCGCTACCAACGAACAGTCCCACGGTTCGGCTCAAATCGCACGCGCCACTACCCGCCTCAATGAAATCACTCACGAGATCAACTCTGCCGTGGAAGAGCAGGCATCGGGCGCGCAAGCGGTCGTCCAGGCCATGGAGCGTATGCGTGAACTGGTGCAGTCCTCAACCTCGGGCTCGACCGAACTGGCAGCGTCCTCGGACCAGATGTCCAAGATGTCGCGCGGCCTGCTCGACTCCATGAACACCTTCGTGCTGCCCTCCGGCGAAATGCTGCAGAAACCGGCCCGGCGCGCCGCGGCGGGAGGCCGCTGAAGAAACAATGGCCATGAACTTCCACGAACGGCACCTTGTGGGTTTCACTCTCGGGCGCCAGACCTTCGGAATTCCCGTCACCGCGCTCCATGAGATCGTCCGCGTACCGGAGATCACTGCTGTGCCCGACGCTCCCGCCTTCCTGGAAGGCGTGATCAACCTGCGCGGCAAGATCGTCTCGGTCGTCGACCTGCGGAAGCGCTTCCACATGCCGGCAACCGCTCTTGATCGACACAGCCGCATTTTGGTCGTCGAACATCGGGGACGGCTCACGGGAATGATCGTGGATTCGACCTCGGAGGTCATTAAGATTCCTGAAACTGAAATCGAGACTCCCCCCCCCATGATGCTCGAAGGCGGCCTCGATTGCGTGACTGGATTGGGAAAACACAAAGGGCGTCTCATCGTTCTGCTCGATATCGACAGGATATTGGCGGCTCCTGAGCACGCCGTCGGATCCGCGGCAGCCGAGGCAGCCGCCAGTGCCAAGGCGGGCGCGAACAACGTCCCGGCTGGAAAGTAGCCATTTCCGCAAGTGAACATGAATACAACCGACGCGCCCGCAATTACGGATGCAGAACTCAAGTTGCTCCAGACGCTCGTTTATCACGAATGCGGCATGCACTTCGACGAGCGGCGCACATCCTTCCTCCAGGATCGGCTCTGCCGCCGCCTGAAGGAGTGCGGCATGGACTCCTTTTACAGCTACTATCGTCTGCTGGTCAGTCCGCAGGGCAAGAAGGAACTGACCCAGTTAGTCGAAAATCTCACCGTCAACGAGACCAGTTTCTTTCGCAACAAGGCGCAGCTGGAACTGTTTCAGCGTGGAGTGCTCGAGGATTTGCTCGCCGGCAAACAAGAGCAACACGACTACACCCTGAAAATCTGGAGCGCCGGATGCTCCACCGGCCAGGAACCTTACACGATCAGCATGATCG
>JBAVYO010000411.1:0-8581 GCA_049698855.1 Terriglobales bacterium | reverse complement strand
TCCACAAGCTTCTGGATCGCAGATCCAACATGCCCGATCGTATTGCCAATCTTCGCCTGCTCAATTCCCTTATAGAGCGAGGCTTCGGTCACTTCGAGCAGCTTCTTCAATTCGGCCGTCAGCGTATCGCCCACTGGCACCGTGATCGCGGCATCTCCATAATACCCATCGAAAACCACGCCGCAATCGATCGAAACAATGTCACCGGCCTTCAGCACCCGCTTCTCCGAGGGGATGCCGTGCACAATCTCCTCGTTCACCGACGTGCAAAGCACACAAGGATAACCATAGTATCCCTTGAATGCCGGCGTCGAACCCAAATCCGCAATCAACTTCTCCGCGGCCTTCTCCAGGTCCATCGTCGTTACGCCGGGTGCGACTATGCTCTTCAGATGATCGAGCACCTGACGAACGATGTGGCCGCTGTGGCGCATCTTCTCGATCTCAGGCGGCGACTTACGAATGATTTTGTCGTCCCCGAAACTCATCGTCGTTCCCGCGCGGTCACTCTCATTGCACCGAAGGCCTGCACCCGTTGTTGTGGCTGTCTATCACGCCAAAAACCTGCGCCGTCACTTCCGGCATCGCCCGGTCCGCGTTCACGGCCACCAGCCTTTCCTGCAGCCGGTAATATTCCACAAGCGGCTTGGTCTGCTTCTCGTACGCGTCCAGCCGCTCCGTAATGATCTCGGAGCGATCGTCGTTTCGCGCCATCAGCTGGGAACCATCCAAGTCGCACAACTCGTCTACGCGAGGCGGCTGGAAGTGGATGTTGTAGAGCCGTCCACAGGTGGGACACGTGCGGCGCCCGGTAAGCCGCAGCAATAATTGAGTATAGTCGACCACGAACTGGATCACAACCGGCGGGCACATCCGCGAATTTTCAAAGAACTCTTTTCGCAGAAAAGCATCGAGCCATCCTGCCTGGGCAGCCGTCCTGGGAAAGCCGTCCAAAATAAATCCACGCCGGCAATCGGGTTCACGCAAACGATGAGCCACGATGCCGTACATCAATTCGTCGGGCACCAGTTCCCCGCGGTCCATGATCGCTTTCGCTTCGAGGCCGAGACTGGTTCCCCTCGCCACGTGATCCCGCAAAAGATCGCCAGTGGAAATCTGTGGGATACCGTAGTGCTCGACAATGTGCTTGGCCTGTGTGCCCTTCCCGGCCCCTGGAGGCCCAAGAAGAATCACCGGCCCAAAATTCTGTGCGATTTCGTTGGCCATCGCAACCTAGTTCTCGGTGCTCAGTTGTCAGTTCTCAGTAAAACCCCATCAAGTTCAGTACTGTGAACCGAGAACCAGGAACTGAAAACTCGCTTACCAGCGGCGTCCGCGAATGCGGCCGCTCTTCGGCGTAAATCCATCGTAATGGCGCATGATCAGCTGCGCCTCGATCTGCGTAACCGTATCCATGGCCACGCCGACGACGATCAACAACGATGTACCGCCGAAGTAAAAATTCACGCCCAATCCGTTCGTCACCCACGTCGGCAGATTCTCAAATACCCGCCCCAGCAGCGGCAGGTGGTTCAGTTTGATGCCGGCGATCATCCACTCCGGAATCAGCGAAATCAGAATCAGATAAAGCGCTCCCACCAGCGTGATGCGCGTTAGCACATCGTTGATGAAATCGGCGGTGCGCTTGCCCGGCCGGATGCCTGGGATAAACCCTCCCCACTTCCGCATGTTGTCGGCCACCTCGTTCGGGTTGAACACAATCGAGATGTAGAAGTACGCGAAGAAAATGATGCCAAGGCAATATAGCAGCGTATAGAGAGGCTCGCCCCATTTCAGCCAGTCGAGCATCGGGCCAATCACGCGATTATTGTGCAATGGCGCGGCCAGCATTTGCGGCAAGGCTAAAATCGAGGACGCGAAGATGACCGGCATCACACCGCCGGCGTTCACGCGCAGCGGCAGGTGAGTCGACTGCCCGCCCATCACTTTTCGCCCGATCACCCGCTTGGCATATTGCACGGGAATGCGCCGCTCGCTGCGTTCGACGTAGACAATGAACGCGACGACCGCGATCATCAGGACGATCAGAATGACCAGCGCCGGGACGGTGAACGCTCCCCAGGCAGCGGTCTTCGCTTTATCAAGCAGGTCGGCGACGCCCCGCGGCAAGCCGACCACGATGCCGGCAAAGATCAGGAGCGACATCCCGTTGCCGATGCCGCGCTCGGTAATCTGTTCGCCCAGCCACATGATGAACGCCGAACCGGTGGTCAGGGTCAGCATCGTCATCAGAACAAATCCGGGGCCGGGAAAATTGACAAAGTCGCCCGCTTTTTCAAGGCTGATGGCGATGCCAAATGACTGAATAGCGCTCAAGATGACGGTCAGATAGCGCGTCCATTGGGTGATCTTTTTCCGGCCCAACTCACCCTCTTTCTGCAATTTCGCCAGTGGCTCGTACACCACCGTGAGCAATTGCAGAATGATGGATGCCGTAATGTACGGCATGATGCCGAGCGCGAAAATCGTCAGCCGGCGCAGATTTCCGCCGCTAAACAGATCGACGAAACCGAGAACGCTGCCGCGGTTCTGTTCGAAGAATTGCGCCAACCGGTCGCCGTTGATGCCCGGCGTTGGAATGTGGCCGCCGATGCGGTACACGGCGAGCAGGCCAAGCGTAAAGAGCACGCGCTTGCGAAGATCGGGAACCCGGAATATGTTCGCCAGCTTTTCCAACATTACTGCAAGACCTCGAACTTGCCGCCTGCCTTGGTGATTTTTTCCTGGGCCGTCTTGGAAAATTTGTGGGCGTGAACGTTGAGCGCCAATGTCAGTTCGCCGTTGCCGAGAATCTTGACGGGCGCTTTGCCGTTGACCACGCCGGCTTTTTTCAGCACATCGGGCGTAATCTCCGTTTCGCCAAGCGAGGCCAGGCGATCCAGGTTCACAACGTCATATTCCTCGCGGAAAATATTCGTAAAACCGCGCTTGGGAATACGGCGATGCAGCGGCATCTGGCCGCCTTCAAATCCGCGGATCAGGCGCGCGCCGGTACGGGACCACTGTCCCTTATGGCCGCGGGTGGAAGTCTTGCCCATGCCCGAACCCATGCCGCGTCCAACGCGCTTCTTATTCGTGTTTGCTTTGCCCGGTGCTTTGATCGTCGAAAGATTCATAGTTAAACCCTTAAGGTCTCAGGTCTTAGGTGTCAGGTCTCAGAAAAACCTGTCACCTTACGATTTTCCTGACACCTGATACCTGACGCCTGAGACCTATCCTACAATCTCCACCAGATGCGGAATCTTCTTCACCATGCCGCGGATGGCCGACGTATTCGGCCGCTCAATAATCTGGTTCAGCCGGGTAAAGCCCAGCCCCTTGACTACTCTCTTGTATTTCAAAGGCGTGCAGATGGCCGACCTGACCAATTTGATCTGGATCGTGCCTTCCGATTTTGATGTCTTAGCCGTCATTTCACTTCCTCGGTCGTTAGTCGTTGGTCGTTAGTCGTTGACGAGCATCGTTTGCCACCGACTAACGACTAACGACTAGCTTTGCTACAACTCTTGCACCGACTTGCCGCGTAACGCGGCCACGTCTTCTCTGTTCTTGAGTTTCTTCAGTGCATCAAACGTCGCCTTGATCACGTTGTGCGGATTGGTCGTGCCAATCGATTTGGTCAGCACATTCTGCACTCCCGCCGAGGTCATCACCGCTCGCACCGCGCCGCCGGCAATCACGCCCGTGCCTTCCGGGGCTGGCTTCAGCAGCACCATTCCCGAACCATAGCGTCCGAGCACCGTATGCGGCACCGTCGTCTGCGTCAGGTTAATCCGCATCAGATTCTTCTTCGCCGATTCAATTCCCTTGCGGATCGCCTGCGGAACTTCCTTGGCCTTGCCCGAACCATAGCCGACGACAGCCGCCGACGGATCGCCGACCACCACCAGAGCCGCGAACGACAGGTTCTTGCCGCCCTTGACGACCTTGGTCACACGGTTGATCGAGACCACCTGGTCCTTCAACTGATACGCACCCGCATCGAGTTTCTTAATTACTGTTGGCATTCTGAAATCTCATTTCTTAAACTCGGCTCTTGCCTCTCGCTGTTGGGCTCTCGCAAACCTTATGGTTGCTCGTAGCTCGCGGCTCGAAGCTCGCAGCTCAAAATTGCAATCCCGCTTCGCGCGCTGCATCGGCCACTGCCTTGATGCGCCCGTGATAAATGTAACCGCCGCGGTCGAACACCACCTTCGTGATGCCCTTCTGCTTGGCCATTTCGGCGATCTTCTTGCCAATCGTCTTGGCCGACGCCACGTTGCCTCCCGTGACGCGCTCGCCCTTCTTGCCCATGGCCGTAGAAGCCGCAGCCAGGGTTACACCCTGAAGGTCGTCGATCACCTGAGCGTAAATATGATTCAGCGAACGATACACATTCAGCCGCGGACGCTCCGCCGTGCCGATGACCTTCTTGCGAATGCGGTCGTGTACCCGCTGCCGCGTTTGATTTTTTGAATTCTGTCTCAGCATTTCTCAAAGCCCTCAGCTATCAGCCGTCAGCCGTCAGTAAAATCACATCAGCCCGTAACTTAGAAACGGAGGGCTGATGGCTGACGGCTGAGAGCTATTTTGCTCCCGTCTTGCCAACCTTCTTCTTCAACCGCTCGCCGCTGTAACGCACACCCTTGTTCTTGTACGGATCGGGCGGACGCAACGAGCGCATCTCGGCCGCAACCTGTCCGACCTTCTGCCGGTCGATACCGGTCAACGTCAGCTTGGTCTGCTTCGGGTCGACGGCGCACTCGACGCCCGTGGGCAGCGGATATTCAATCGGGTGCGAATACCCCAGACTGAATACGACCGTCCCCTTGCCCTTCAGTTCGGCGCGATAGCCGATGCCGACAATTTCCAGGTCCCGGGTCCAGCCCTTGGTGACGCCTTCCATCGCGTTGTTGACGAGCGCGCGCGCCAGACCATGCACCGCGGCCTGCGAGTCGTTCTCGCGGATCGCAACCAGGTTGCCGTCCTTCTGCTCCACCTTGATGCCGGAGGGAAGAGGCGTGTCCAGTTTGCCCTTCGGCCCCTGCAACAGCACCGTGTTGCCTTCAATTTTGACCGTGACGCCCTTGGGGATCGCGATCGGTTTTTTTCCAATTCGTGACATAGCTTTTAGCTCTCAGCTCTCAGCTATCAGCCATCAGCTACATCTCAGCGGTTTAACTGACGGCTGAGGGCTGATAGCTGAAAGCGTCTCTACCAAACTTCGCACAATAATTCGCCGCCCAGGCCCTGCCTGCGCGCCTGACGGCCCGTCATCACGCCCTTGGGCGTGGTCAGAATGTTGATGCCCAGCCCGCCGAGCACCCGCGGAATCTCGGTGCGGCGTACATACACGCGGCAGCCCGGACGCGAAACGCGCGCCAGATTCGAAATCACGGCTTCATTATTGTTGCCGTACTTCAAATACACGCGCAGCAGTTTGTGCCCTTCTTCTTCCGTGGGCTTGAAGTTCGCGATATAGCCCTCTTCCTTCAGGATGCGGGCGATCTCCGTCTTCAGCTTGGAAGCCGGGATATCCACCTTCTGGTGACGCGCGCGAATCGCATTGCGAATGCGCGCCAGCATGTCTGCGACCGGATCGGTCAACCTCATCGTTTGCTTCTCCTCGAGCCGCCCGTTCGCTCCGCAATCAGCGGAGAACCTGCGGCAGCTTGCTCACTTATGCCGTTCTCTATTCGTCGTTCGCTAAAACCGTGCGAACAGCGAAAAGCGAACAGCGGCTTTTCTACCACGACGACTTCGAAACCCCAGGAATCTCGCCCCGCAGCGCCAATCCTCGGAAACACAAACGGCAAATGCCGAACTTCCGGAGGAAGGCGCGCGGACGCCCGCAAATCTTGCAGCGGTTGTGCTTGCGCGACGAAAACTTGGGGAGTTTCCTGTTGCGCGGTTTAGTCTTGCTCTCCGCGCCATCCTTGACTCGTTTTGCTGTTGTAGCCACTTAGCTTCTAGCTCCTGGCTGCTAGCTTTTAGCAACCCTTGTGTTGCGAATTTCGGTCTAACCTCTGAAATCTGACCTCTTACCTCTGACCTCTCAATCACGCCCTGAACGGCATGCCCAGATGTTTCAGCAAACTCCGCGCCTGATCGTCCGAGCGCGCCGTGGTCACAATCGTCACGTTCATGCCCTTCAGCTTATCGACCTTCGAGTAATCGATCTCCGGGAAGATCAACTGATCGTGCAAGCCAATCGTGTAATTACCGCGGCCATCAAACGACTTGGTCGAAACGCCGCGAAAGTCGCGAACGCGCGGCAGCACGATGCTGACCAGGCGATCGAAAAATTCGTACATACGGTCCCCGCGCAGCGTAACCATGGCGCCAATCGGCATGTTCTCGCGGACCTTGAACGCAGCAATCGATTTCTTCGCTTTCGTCACTACCGGCTTCTGGCCTGTGATCTGCCCGAGTTCGTTGACTGCCGGATCCATGATCTTCGCGTTCTGTGTCGCCTCGCCCACACCCATGTTCACGACGATCTTATTCAGCCGTGGCACCGCCATCGGATTCTTGAGTTCCAGTTCCTTGGCCAGCGCGACAGCGACTTCTTTTTCAAAGCGCACGCGCAGCCGAGGGCGCTCCTTTGCCGAATGCCGCGGGGCTTCCGGCCCTGCCTTGGGCTCTTCGGCCGCATGCTTCTCGGCCTTGCCAGGTTTCCCGGCTTTCGCCTTTTTCTGATCGTCCTTCTTCTGTTCTTCTTTCGCCATGTCCGTTGCTGCCTTCTCCACCACGGTTTCGGAGTGGTTACCGGTTCGTGAGGAATTTTGTAACTTCGTAATCCGGTAATTTTGTATTTTGAAACCTGGGTCGTTTTTGAATTACAAAATTACCCGATTCCCAAATTACCAAATCACTTGTCCAGCGTCGTCCCGCACTTCTTGCAGACGCGCACTTTCCGGTCGCCCTGCACCGCGTGCCCAATCCTCACCGGACCACACGTCGGACAAACCAGCGCCACGTTCGACAACGGGATCGGCCGCTCCTGCTCGGCGATGCCGCCCTTAATGTTGCGCTGTGGATTCGGCCGCACGTGTTTCTTCACGGTCATAACGTGCTCTACCAGCACTCGGCCCTCGTCGGGCATCACCCGCAGCACACGTCCTTCTTTTCCCCTGTCGCGCCCCGTCATCACCTTGACGGTATCGTTCCGCCGTATATCCACTCGCTTATGCTCTGCCGATATTGCAGTTCCCATTTCGTCAATCCTTCTCGCCAATTCTTCGGCCGCCGGCCGCCCTGGCAGCCTCGCGTTTCCTGAGGCCTGATACCTGACACCTAAAGCACTTCCGGCGCCAGCGACACAATCTTCAAAAACTTCTTTTCGCGCAGTTCGCGCGCCACGGGACCGAAAACACGCGTCCCCACCGGCTCACCCGTCTCGTTGATCAGCACCGCCGCGTTCTGATCGAAGCGGATATAGGTGCCATCGCGGCGGCGATGCTCTTTGCGCGTCCGCACGATGACCGCCTTCACCACTTTGCCCTTTTGCACCTGCCCGTCGGGCGCGGCTTCTTTCACGCTCGCCGTGATCACATCGCCCAGTCCCGCGTGCAGACCGGTCGAGCCGCCGAGCGGCATGATCATCTGTAGCTTGCGCGCGCCGGAGTTATCGGCGACCTCGAGCATGGATCTCATCATTACGGCCATGTTCGTTTCTCCCTTCGCCCGTTAGCTGCCCGCCGCAACATCGGCGTCGGCAACGATTTCCGGCACCAGCGCCGTCTTGCGCACAATCTCTTTCAGCGTCCAGCGCTTCAACCGCGACAGCGGGCGCGATTCTTCAATCCGCACCACGTCGCCGATATGCGCGTCGTTCTTCTCGTCGTGCGCATAAAATTTCTTGCGGATCGAAATCACGCGTCCATAAAGAGGATGCGCCTTCTGACGCGTCACTTCGACCACAATCGTCTTCTTCATCTTGTTCGACGTGACCTTGCCGATCAGGATCTTGTGGCTCGGCTGCCGTGGCTGGCCTGTAGTTTCCGCCATGCTATTTCTTCTCCGTATTCTGCGCGGCCAATTCCTGCTCGCGCAGGATGGTTTTCACGCGCGCGATGTCGCGGCGCAGCCCGCGAATCTTCTTCAGGCTCTCGGTCTGTCCCATATTCAGCTGAAACTTCAGCTTGAAGAGCTGGTCCGCCAGATCGCGTTCCTGGTGCTTCAGCTCGACATCGGTTGAATTGCGAATCTTCTCAGCTTTCATAAAATCGGTTCTCAGTTCTCAAAATTGCGGCCGTCGCTAACAGTCTGTTTGCTCGTAGCTGGTAGCTCGCGGCTTCTTTCCTACAGCACGTCGCGCTTCACGAACGCCGTGCGCAGCGGCATTTTGTGCGAGGCCAGACGCATCGCTTCGCGCGCCTCTGTTACCGTCACGCCTTCCATTTCAAACAGAATCTTGCCCGGCTTCACCACGGCAACCCAGTGATCGGGAGCGCCCTTGCCCTTGCCCATACGGGTTTCAGCCGGCTTCTTGGTGATCGGCTTATCGGGGAACAGGCGGACCCACACCTTGCCGCCGCGTTTGATGGAGCGGGTCATGGCCACACGAGCGGCTTCAATC
>JBAVYO010000410.1:0-5024 GCA_049698855.1 Terriglobales bacterium | reverse complement strand
ACCTTGCCGATCTCGATCGGAATGTCCGGACGCCCCAGCCAGGGCTTCCGCTGCCAGATATCCGCTGCGAACCGCTCCTTCCATCGTCGCCGGCCAGCCCGTAGCCACGTAGTCGCCCGAGATGCCGCTGCTATGGTATTTGCGCGACGTGGCCGGCCTGACGGGGACGAAATTCGGCTGCGGCATGGCTCTCTGCGGCGCATGCACCGTTCACCAGAATGGCGATGCAATCCGCTCCTGCATCACTCCCATGAAAGAAGTGGCGGGCACAGAGATCACCACCATTGAAGGCATTGAGCCCATGCATCCTGTGCAGCAGGCGTGGCTGGATATCCGTGTGCCGCAATGCGGATACTGCCAGACCGGCCAGATCATGCAGGCTATTTCGTTGCTCAAGGACAACAAGAATCCCAGCGACCAGGATATTGATGTAGCGATGTCGGGCAACCTCTGCCGCTGCGGGACCTATCAGCGGATTCGCGCGGCCATTCACGAAGCGGCAAAGAGTCTGGCGGAAACGGAGCCGGCATGAAGCTCGCCGACCTGAGGACTGACGCGAAGATCATTGAGAACGTCAGCCGCCGCGGATTCCTGCAGGGAGCGCTCGCTTCGGGCGTTCTCGTCCTGACCGCGCGCTTCGTTAGTGAGCCATTGTTCGCCGCCGAGGGCGAGACGGCGGCCGCGTTCGATCCGAGCATGTGGATGGGAATCGCATCGGATGGAACGGTAACGATCATCGCGCATCGGTCGGAGATGGGCTGCGGCAGCCGCACGGCGCTGCCCATTGTGGTGGCCGATGAACTAGATGCGGACTGGACACAGGTAAGGATCGAGCAGGCGATTGGCGATCCGAGATACGGCGATCAGGATACCGACGGATCGCACTCGGTGCGCAGCAACTTCGAATTGATGCGTCAGGTCGGCGCGACAGGCCGCGCCATGCTGATTAGTGCCGCAGCTGCGCAATGGAAAGTTCCCGCGAAAGAGTGCTCGACCGAACCGCACTTTGTTGTGCATAAGGCTAGCGGGCGAAAGCTCGGTTACGGTGAATTGGCGGCTGCGGCGGCGAAATTGCCGGTGCCTAAGAAAGAAGACCTGCAATTCAAGTCGCGCGCCGAGTGGCGCTACATCGGCAAAGAGAGTAACTCGCTTTTCGACTTGCCCGAGATTGTTACGGGCATAGCTATTTTCGGGATGGACGCGGCGGTGCCGGGGATGGTATATGCCTCGATCGAACATCCTCCGGTGCTTGGTCAGAAGATCAAGTCCTACGACGACAAGGCTGCGCTCAAAGTGCCGGGAGTGTATAAGACTGTAACTATTGATACGGTCGAGCCGCCGCACTTATTCAAGCCACTGGGCGGCGTCGCGGTGATTGCCGACAATACATGGACCGCGTTCAAGGCGCGCAAGGAACTGAAGATCGAATGGGGCAGCAGTCCGCATTCCGCTTATAACTCCGCCGACTTTCGAAAGACGCTCACAGCCACTTCGCGGCAACCGGGCAAGGTTATACGTAACATTGGCGATGTGGACGCGGCGTTTGCCAAGGCGGGCAAGATTTTCGAAGCCGAATATTACACTCCGCATCTGGCGCACGCGGCCATGGAGCCCAACGTGGCCGTGGCCGAGTATCGCGACGGGAAGGTGCGCGCCTGGGCGCCAACGCAAAATCCGCAGGCTGTACAAGACACAGTGGCCTCTGTGCTGGGCATTAAGAAAGAAGATGTAACCTGCCATGTCACGCTCCTAGGCGGAGGCTTTGGACGCAAGTCCAAGCCCGATCAGGTCGCTGAAGCGGCCGTGCTTTCCAAACAACTTGGCAAGCCGGTGAAAGTTGTTTGGACGCGCGAGGACGATATCAAGTTCGACTTCTTCCACTCGGTTGCGGCGATGTATATGAAGGCCGCCATTGGGCCGAATGGCAAGCCGACCGCGTGGTTGCAGCGCACGACTTATCCGCCGATTGCTTCGACCTTTGACGCTTCGGCTAAGTATGCCGACGACGAGATGGGCCTGGGATGGAACAACCTGCCGTTCGACATTCCGAACCACCGCGCGGAAAACGGACCGGCCGACTATCACGTCCGCATTGGATGGCTGCGTAGCGTGGCGAACATCTATCACGCCTTCGCGATTCATTCCTTTGCCGACGAACTGGCCAAGGCAGCTAATCGCGATTCGGTCGAGTATTTGCTCGACTTAGTCGGCCCAGCAAGAGTAGTTCAGCTCGACCTCAAAGGCGATGAAGCCGAAGATGCCAAGACTTACCCGCTGGATACAGCACGCTGGCGGCGTGTAATCGAGATCGTCGCGGATAAATCAGGCTGGGGCAAGCGGCCAATGGGCAAAGGACATGGCTTGGGAATCGCCGCTCACCGCAGCTTCTTGACCTATGTCGCCACGGTTATTGAAGTGGAAGTCGACGACAAAGGACGAGTGCACATTCCGAACGTGTGGACTGCGGTGGACGCTGGGACTGTTGTTAGCCCGGACAATATTCGCAATCAGTTTCAGGGCGCGGCCGTCTTCGGAACCAGCCTGGCGGTTTTCAGCGAGATTACGGCGACAGGAGGAGTTATTGACCAGAGCAACTTCGACAGTTACCAACTCGCGCGCATGAACACCGCTCCGCGGCAGGTGGAAGTGGACATAGTGGAAAGCGATGCGCCTCCGGCGGGCGTGGGAGAACCGGGAGTGCCACCGATTGCGCCTGCGCTCTTCAACGCGGTATTCGCGGCGACGGGCAAGCGCGCGCGCGAGTTGCCGTTATCGAAGACGAAGCTGGGATAAGACTGGATCTCGGCCTTCGGCTCTGGGCGGCCGGCTCCGGGCTTTCGGCTTCCGATAGTTAGCAGCACGAGATTGACTTGCGCTGAAAAGGAAAGGTCATCGTATGTTTTATCGGTTGCTGGTTTTGCTGATGTTATGTGCGTCGGCGTTCGCGCAGGAGATTACCGTTGCTGCGGCGGCCGATTTGAGTTCGGCTTTGCCTGAAGTTGTTGCACGGTACAAGAGCGAGACAGGGCGGGAAGTCAAACTTACTTTCGGCGCTTCCGGCAATCTGACGACGCAGATTCAGAACGGCGCGCCGTTCGACGTCTTTTTTTCGGCGGACGAAGGCTATCCTCAGCAATTGGTCGAGTCTGGGTTGGCCGACAAGAGCACGCTTTATCGTTATGCTATCGGGCGGTTGGTGCTTTGGGTGCCGAATGATTCGCCGCTGGACTTATCGAAACTGGGGATGAACGCGCTGCTTGATCCATCGGTAAAGAAGATAGCGATTGGCAATCCACAGCATGCACCTTACGGACGCGCAGCCGAAGCGGCGTTGCGGCATTACGGCATCTACGATCAGGTTGCAAGCCGACTGGTACTGGGAGAAAACATATCGCAAGCAGCACAGTTTGTGGAATCGGGCAATGCGCAGGCTGGATTGATCGCGTTGTCTCACGCGCTTACGCCCGCAATGAAAGCGAAGGGCCGCTACTGGACGGTTCCGCTCGACGCCTATCCGACGCTAAATCAGGCTGCGGTTGTGCTTTCTCACTCCAAGCAACAGGAAGCGGCGCGCAAGTTCCTGGAGTTTGTGCACTCGGCGGAAGTCACTTCCCTGCTTAAGAACTACGGCTTCAGCCTGCCAGAGGAGAAACACTGAATGAACTGGGACGCATTCTGGCTGACCGTGAGGTTGGCGATGATCGTCTCGAGTGTGCTATTTGTGATCGGGATTCCGATTGCGTACTGGATCGCATCGTCGCGCTGGCGATGGAAGTTTCTGGTTGAGGCCGCGGTCGCACTACCAATCGTGCTTCCGCCAACTGTACTGGGCTTCTATGTTTTGGTAGCGCTCGGATCGCGGAGCCCGCTCGGGCGCTGGTGGGAATCGCTGACCGGGCACACATTGGCCTTCACGTTTGAGGGCCTGGTGATTGGTTCCTTATTCTATAGTTTGCCTTTCGCTGTTCAGCCGTTCGCGGCTTCGTTTGGTGCGGTCGATCCAAAACTGCTGCGCGCATCGGCCTCGCTGGGCGCATCTCCGGCCGTGACCTTCTGGCGCGTTGTGTTTCCGCTTTCAAAAGCAGGCCTGATCACGGGATTTACGCTTAGCTTCGCGCACACGCTGGGCGAATTCGGCGTAGTGCTCATGGTGGGAGGCAATATTCCCGGCGTGACGCGCACTATCTCAATCGACATTTACGATCAGGTGCAGGCGGCGAACTACGCGAGCGCGAATGGGACCGCGCTGTTGCTGCTCGTCATTTCGTTTGTGCTGCTGTCGATTGTCTATGGATTAAATCGGCGACCGTGGATCGTTGCCCCATGATGGTTGGCCCATGGATGTGAAAGTGTCCTTGACTTCGGCGTCGTCTTCAGCTGCCGTTCGCGCGAACGAGGGGACTTCCTCCGAGCTTGAAGTCCGAGTGCGCAAGCGCTTTATCAATCCTGACGGCAGTTTTGTCCTGAATGTTCACTTTCGGGCGCTGGCAGGTTTCACAATTCTCTTTGGCGCCTCGGGCGCCGGGAAAACGACGCTGCTCGATTGCATCGCCGGGCTCACAGACCCCGACGAAGGCCGCATTGTTGTGGGCGGACAGCCCGTGTATGACTCCGAGGCCAAGCGCAACATTTCTGCCTGGAAGCGGAACATCGGGTACGTACTGCAAGACTTGGCGCTCTTCCCGCACCTCACGGCCGAGCAGAATGTTGCCTATGGGCTGCGACGACTTAGCGCTTCGGAAAGGCGCGTGCGCAGCCGCGACATGCTGAACGCATTCCGCATCGATCATTTGCGGGACCGGCGGCCGGCGGAGATCTCGGGCGGGGAGCGGCAGCGAGTCGCGATGGCACGCGCACTTGTCATTGAACCGCGGGCATTGTTGCTGGACGAGCCGCTGGTTGCCCTCGATCGTCCGATCAAGTCTCTGATCCTTTCCGATCTGCGGCGTTGGAATCAGCATTACCGCATCCCGATTCTTTTTGTCACGCATAGCGGGGAGGAAGTATTTGCGCTGGGCGAAGAG
>JBAVYO010000409.1:0-18957 GCA_049698855.1 Terriglobales bacterium | reverse complement strand
CGATCATGGTGGCGGGAGCGATTTGCGGCGGCCTGCCCGACTTTTCGTAGGTTTCCGAACGCGCCATGCTGATCTCGGCGCGCACTCCGCCGGCCAGCGTCAGCAGCAGCGTCCGCGTAGTCTCGTCTGCGTCGCCGATCACGGCGCCAGCCCGCTCCAGATCCTTTTGCAGCTTCAGCGCATTGCCCTGCACCGTAAAATCCAGATCCCGGATCGGAAAACCCGTGATCATGTCGCGCACCGCGCCGCCCGTGAGATACACGTTCATCTCAGCCGCTTTGGCAGCTTCTACGACGGATGCGACAGCCTTTTGTTGGTCCGGCGAGAGCCGGGTTTCCAGGGTATAAATGTAGTCGGCCATGCCTTCTCAATCGCCTAATGGTGGCTGGAGCCGAGCGTTTTTCACAGGATTTCCACAGGGAAGACTACCTACGCCTCAACAACCGTCCTGCCCTGCCAATCTAACTCGCTCTAGACATTAGACTTATATACTATATCCGCGATTTCAGCAAGCTAATGAAAATAACACAAGGTTTACCGTTTGGCTACTGCGAAGCCACAACCCGTGCCTTTCCCGTCCGAAAGTGCGAAAATCGCCAGCAGGAGCTTTGTGTCCGGCCGACGCATGTTCATTTGATCGATCGCGCTAGTTTGCAAAGTTCCCGCGCCAGCCCATGCCCTCGACTCACAAAAAAGTGATCGTGCACAAGCACGACCGCGACTCCATCAGCGGCTACGTTGCCCCCGCTGACTTTGTGGTTGATGGCAAACTCGAACTGCTCAACACTTCGGGAAATGTCGTCGCCATCGATTTGCGCGACATCAAGGCCGTTTACTTCGTCCGCGAGTTTTCCGACTCCGATCTTTTCCTGCGCAAGACCTTCACCACCCGTCCTCGAACTGAGGGTTTATGGGTACGGCTGAAGTTCAAAGACAGCGACGTCATCGAAGGCATTCTGCCCAATGACCTCATCCAAAATCCCCCCGAAGGATTTCTGATGAATCCTCCCGACCTGCGTTCCAATACGCAGCGTGTCTTCGTTCCGCGCTCGGCGCTGACGTCGGTGACCGTCCTCGCGGTCATCGGATCCGCTCGCCGCCGCCGCAAAGGCGTCCCGAGCGACACCAGACAAGTCACCCTGTTCGAACCCTAGGGCCTGTTAACGCTAAATGGACTTTTGCAATATTGTGAAGCGCGAAAATCGCCGAAGCCGGTGCCCCAGAGCCCGCCCTGAGCATAATCGAAGCGGCAACTCGTCCCCGAAAAACCTGCGATTTGCAGCAGCAGTCCTTTGGAGATTCCTGAGCAGAGTTTCCTTGAGGTCTAGGCCTCTGTGCACCTCTGTGTCCTTTGTCGTTCACGCTTTTTGCCCAGTGTCCCAGAAGCGTGCCCTGAGCTTGTCGAAGGGTCAGCGCCCGGTCTTTGGACGCTAACATGGGCGGCAGAGCTGATCTCGCTAAGATCGCGTGCATCCGAGTCGTCACCACGCCGGGTGGCCCCACTTCTCGCGCTTTTCGAGAAGTGGGCCTAGCAGATCGCTGACGCTCACCGATGGGCTTTCCTCTTTCGTCATCATCGGGTAGTGCGCCTCTTCTCGCGCCGTGAACGAGAAGGACTGCCTTTCTCCCAACTTTTTTCATCACATTTTTCTCGTGCGCTCATCACAGACTTGCACCACAATCGCTGCGAAGATGTCTCGACAGTACACCGTCGAGATCTGCGCCAGTCTCCTGAGACAAACGCATTTCCGGCCGCAAATGTTTCACCGCTCTTTTGACAAAATATGGACAAAATATGGCCGGTAGGCACCCTCGCAAGTGCACGCCAAACAGCAGAATTGAACGCTAAGTCGAATCTTTTGAAGACTTTGCCTCTAACTTCTGTACTATCATCAACTTAACTCATTTTGGGGTAGGGGGGGGCCCCACCAATATCTGAATTCTTCCCGCCGATTGGCCCACATCCCGGTCGGCCTACATCGTTCGTGGAGACGAAATAACCGGATGCTCCCGACATGCCCTCCTGACAAACTCGACGGTCCTCTTTTTCGGATTTCTCAACCTCGCCCTAATCGTCGAGGCCTTGCGATAGGGTTAACACGCCCTAGAGGCGCATAGGGCCCCTTGGCCCACGTAGGGACAGCCGCCCACGACTGTCCAGTCCGCGCGCAGCCCGGCAGCGTATTAAGCCTCCGTGAATTTCAGTTGTGCGGAGAACTTCCTTCAAGATTGGGGGTTTCCACCTCCGCGCAACCATGCCACAATCCTGAGTGGGTGGGGCGTGGGGCACAACCGAGTTAGGCACAAAGCGGAGGAGATCGCGATGACAATAGCACTCGAAAACCCGCGCCAATTCTCTGACAAGACTCGCAACCTGGCCTGGTTCATCGCCCTTCTGCCTGCCCTATTAGCGCTTCAATCCGTGGCGCAAACACCCGCCGGATTCAATCCCTTGAACCGTGCCACAACTCTTTCGCACACATTTCAAACTGCCACTGCGGAAAGCGAGGACGCGTCTCAATGCCGCGTGCACGTCACCGCCAATGAAGTCATCGTCTCCGATCACGAGAGAGAAGAGATTGGCTACAACGTTCTTCCGCCCGGCATTATTCCCGATCCCGGGGCGTGGCCTTACTTTGCCTGGAGCGACACTTCTCTTGGTGTAGTGCGAACTAGCGATGGCTCCGGTTATCTCTTCTTCGGCAGCGACGGCGGCTGCCACATGGATTGCAGCGGAACGGATCAACGCGGAGGTTCGATTACAGTTTCTCAAGGTACGCTCGATCATCCTCTCGGCGAACCGCTGGGCAATCCGAATCCGCCCGTCTATGAGTTTGCCTTCCCCGTCACCGCCAACTTACCCGCTTACATTGATTACGCCGGAGGTGGTCCCGTCTACCGCGTGCCTCCCGGCGAACCCGGCGCAGGAAGCCTGCTCCTCGTCTATCACATCGAGCACCCGGCCAATCCTTTCTATTCCTACACGGGCATCGCCAGGTCTACCGATGAGGGCATCTCGTGGCAGGACCTCGGTCTGATCCTCAGCGTCCCTCATCCCTACGATCCCACGGGCGCCAGCGACGTTGGCGAAAATCCGCTCGTACCCTATTCCGACCCAACCACGCAGACAAAATATTTTTACATCTTCTTCCCGCAGCATTGTTGGACCGCCACTGCCCAGTGCAGCGACTTCACCTTCATTTCGGTGGCTCGCGCACCGTATGAAAAGCTTCTCACCGCCGCATCGATGGGCAACTCCCTCTCCAGCTTCTTCCACAAGTACTACAACGGAAAGTGGAATCAACCCGGCCTCGGCGGTCTCGCCACCGAAACTTTTCCCGGCGTGACCGGTGAGACCGACGGCGATTTCCAGATTGTGTGGAGCGCCTATCGCAACCGCTTCATTGCCATGGTCGACAATGCTCAATACATCGCTTATGGCGAGTCCGTGGATGGAACCTACTGGCCTCCAATGCAAGTGCTCTATCGCGAACCAAATCTTCTCGCCACCATCGGCTACGCTAATGCCGTCGGCATCGGTCAAGATCCTGGAGTCCTCGGCTACACGTTTTATAGCTACTACACCGACGCGCCTGTTCCCGACAACCCTTGGCAACCGGCGACCCTGAACCGGCTCACCATCACGACGGCGGCGTCCGCGTCCAGCATTCAGCCCAACGTCGCAACCGCCGGCGCGCCGGCATTTTCCTTATTAGTCTTCGGAGAGCACTTTGTGAAAGCCTCCACCGTAATGTGGAACGGCTCCCCTCGCGCCACCACTTACAACAGTCCGACTCAACTCACCGCCCAGATTTTGGCCTCCGATGTCACCAGCGCTGGCACGGCACAGGTGAGCGTTTCCAACCCCGATCCTTGCGGCGGCCTCTCTAACGCCGAGCCATTCACCATTTACGCGCCCTAACCCTTGTGGCCGTGCGACCGGATTGTTTATCGCGAGCAGCAGTCTTTGCGAAAGAGAGCCTCAGCCCTTGAACCGACGAACAGTCTACCGCTTCTCCATTACAATCGCCTTTCGCCAGAAAGGCTGAACGCTATGAAGCTCTCGGATATCGCCAACTCCATCCGCGCAACCATAGACAACGCTTCTCCCGACACCAGAATCACAGGAGTCTCCGGCATCGAGCACGCCCAGCCCGGACAGCTTACCTTCGTCGCCAACAAGAAATACGCCGCCGCCGCCAAAACCACGCACGCCTCGGCCGTCATCGTCGACGAGCACTTCCCTGCGATCTCCACCGGCATGTTGCGCACAAAAAATCCGTATCTCGCCTGGGCCAAGGCCGTCGAACTCTTCTATCAGCCGCCGCAATATGTTCCCGGCATTCATTCCACCGCGGTGGTGCACCCGACGGCCAAGCTCGGCAAGAACGCGCACATCGGCCCCTACGTTGTCATCGATCAGGATGTCGAAATTGGCGAAAACGCCGTCCTGCTCGCGCATGTCACGATCTATCGCGGAGTCACGATCGGCCATAACTTTTTCGCCCACACTCATGCCGTCGTCCGCGAGTTCTGCCAGCTCGGCAATAACGTCGTGCTACAAAACGCGGTGATCGTAGGCTGCGACGGTTTCGGTTTTGCCAAGGACGAAGGAATTCAAAACGCAGGCGACAAGGATGCAAAAAGTGAGAATAAGAAAGCCCACTGGCGCAAAATCGTACAGTCCGGCAACGTGGTCATAGGAGACGATGTCGAGATCCAAGCCTCTAGCTGCATCGACCGCGCCGCCGTCGGCCAGACCGTGATTGCCCGCGGAGCCAAAATCGACAACCTGGTTCAGGTCGGCCACGCCTCGACCGTAGGAGAAGACACGCTCCTCTGCGCCCAGGTAGGCCTTGCCGGTTCAACCGAGGTCGGAAACAACGTTATTCTCGCCGGCCAAGTAGGAGTCGCCGGCCACTGCAAAATTGGAGACGGCGCAATCGCCACCGCCCAAACCGGCATTCCCAGTGACGTCGAAGCCGGCAAAACAGTCAGCGGCTATCCCGCCATCGACAACAAGTTATGGCTCCGCTGCTGCGCCGTCTTCAACAAACTCCCCGACTTAGCCAAAGCAATAAGAAAGTTGCCATAGGACGGCTTGGTCCGGAAACCCAGATCCCCCACAACCCCTACAATATTCGCACCCCCTGATTCGTCTATATCTGTAGATGAAGGACGCGGCGAGCACAATGCGCATAAACGCGCGGGTGGCCGGGCGGATGAGCCTCGAACAGGACCAGCGTATCTCCGAAGCGGTTGTGCGCGACGAATCTCGCCTGCGCAGATTCATTCGTCTCCGGGTGCCCGATCCGCTCGATGCCGAAGACATTCTGCAAGAGGTCTTCTATGAGCTTGTGGAAGCAAACCGCCTGCTGATGCCGATCGAGCACGTTACCGGCTGGCTTTTTCGCGTCGCGCGCAACCGCATCGTCGATCTTTTCCGCAAGAAGAAGCCGGAGCGCTTCAGCGATGCCGCTCTCCCCGACGACGAAGGAGAGTTGCCGCAGTTGGAAGACTTGCTCCCTTCGCCCGATGCCGGTCCCGACGCTCTTTACGCGCGCAGCGTGCTTCTCGACGAACTCGAGATCGCACTTGACGAGCTGCCGGAGGAACAGCGCGACGTGTTTGTCGGCCATGAGCTCGAGGGACGCTCCTTCAAGGAAATGGCGGCCGAAACTGGCATAAGCGTGAATACGCTGCTCGCGCGCAAACGCTATGCCGTGCTGCATCTGCGTGAACGGCTGCAAAGCATCTACGACGAATTCACTAACCCATGAAATCACGAAGAAATGAATTTTGCGAAAGTGCAGTTTACGAAGCATGAGGAACCCAACATGAGACCAAGATGGATGAAAATGATTTTTATTATTCCCGCGGCGATCGTCGGGATTGTGTTGTTTATCGCCATCGGCGGCGAACTGGTGATGCACCTGTGGAATTGGCTCCTGCCCTCGCTCTTTGGCTTGCGCCTGATCACGTTCTGGCAAGCGGTTGGAATTTTGACGCTGTGCCGAATCCTCTTTGGACGCATCGGTGGCCGCGGATTCCGAGGCCATGGGTTTCGGAGTCGCATGTCCGGGCGCTGGCACCACATGACGCCCGAAGAGCGCGAAAAATTCCGGCAAGGTATGCGGGAACGTTGCGGCTTCGGCCCACCCGCCACTGAGAGCAAGGGATAGCCGCGATTACTCTCACTCGCGGACGCACACTCTCCCTGTCATCCTGCGGAGCGAGATCAGCGCGAAGCGCACGTCTCGCGCAGTCGAAGGCCCCTACGCACTATACGGCGTCAGACAGTAGCAAGGCGTTCGAGCGATGCAATTAATAGTGGGAACTCCCCGAGGCAATATCGAACAGTTAAATGGAGTAGGTTCTTTCGACTCCGCGAGTGCTTCGCGAAGCACTCAATACGCTCAAGATGACAAAACGTACAGTCAGCCGTTCTTGTCTTCCAGTTCGGCCCAGCGTTTGTAGAGCGCGTCGAGTTCCCGTTGCGCTGCTTCCAGTGCGGATTGGGCGCTCAGCAGGCGCGCCGCGTCGGTGGCGTTGGCTGGGTCCTCTAGTTCGGCGCGGTGGGCCTGCACTTGTTGCTCTGCATCGGCGATGCGCTGTTCGATCCCGGCATATTCGCGCGCTTCCATGTAGGAGAGCTTCTTCTTTGCGGAGGAACTCGACGAGGCGGATGTCTTAGCGGCAGAGGTTGAAGGTTGATTGGCTGTGGACGAACCTTGCCTCTCTCCACGCGACGCACTCAACGTTCCCGGCGATTGCCGAACCTGCTTTTGCCACGCCTCCCACTGCGGATAGTCGGCGAAGCGTTCGGCTCCGGCTTTTCCGTTGAGGCCGAGCACAACCGTCGCGATGCGGTCGAGCATGTAGCGATCGTGTGTGACCAGCACCAGCGAGCCGGGAAAGTCCATCAGACTCTCCTCGAGAATTTCGAGCGTCGGAATATCGAGATCGTTGGTGGGCTCGTCGAGTAGCAAGATATCAGCCGGCTGAAGCATGAGCTGCGCGACCAGGACGCGCGCGCGTTCGCCGCCGGAAAGACGGCCAACGGGCTGTCCAAGCTGCTCACCGGTGAAGAGGAAGCGCGCCGCCCATCCAGCGACGTGAATCACGCGGTCGCGATAGATGACCGAATCGCCATCTGGAGCAAGCGCGCGGCGCAGCGTAACGTCGGGATCGAGCGTGCGGCGTTGGTCGAAGTAGACGATGCGCAAGCGGTCGGCGCGCCGAATCTCGCCGGTAGTTGGTTCAAGTTCGCCTTGCAGCAATCGGAGCAATGTCGTCTTGCCGCTGCCGTTCGGGCCGACAAGGCCGACGCGCATTCCCGCAGTGATGACGAAGTTGAGGCCTGCAAACAGCGTGCGGCCGCCCATGTCGCAGGAAACATTTTCCAGTTCGATCAATCGTTTCGTTTTGCGATCCGTGGCGGAGAAATCGATTTGCGCGTTAGTAGTTTGAGTTCTGGAATTCAAGTCGGCCAACTCGCCCATGAGTTCGCCCGCTTTGTCGATACGCGCTTTCGACTTTCTAGTGCGAGCTTTGGCCCCGCGTCGTAACCACTCGATTTCGCGGTGCACCAGATTTTCCAGCGCCTCCTGACGCAGCGATTGGGAATGCAGAAATTCTTCCTTCTTTTCCAGGAACTCGCTGTAGGCGCCGTGAACGCGCAGCGAACCGTTAGGGTAGGTGCGGTTGAGTTCCACAGTATCTGTGGTGACGTTTTCGAGGAAATAGCGGTCGTGGCTAACGATAACGCTGGCGAATGAAGCTGACTCGAGCAGTTCTTCCAGCCACTCGATGCC
Organism: Terriglobales bacterium; assembly: GCA_049698855.1. Classification (GTDB taxonomy): domain Bacteria; phylum Acidobacteriota; class Terriglobia; order Terriglobales; family Acidobacteriaceae; genus Acidiflorens. The sequence continues at coordinate 11,143 of JBAVYO010000409.1, read as the reverse complement.
GAGAAGATCGAGATGATTGGTAGGCTCATCGAGCAGCAGGATGTCGGGATGCTGTACCAAGGCTTCCACAAGCGCGAGCCGCTTTTGCCAGCCGCCGGAAAGTTCAGAAGCTGCAGCGTCGAGGTCGTCAAAGCCAGCCCGGCCGAGGGTTTCGGCAAAACGCGCACCGCGCTCGGTTCCTGAGACGCCACAACGGTCGAGCGCGCCTTCGATCACCGAACGCACGGTTGCACCATCAGGAAAGCGCGAATCCTGCTCGACGTAACAAAGACGAGTGCGCTTGCGGGCGGCGACTTCCCCGCTATCGGCGTCCATAAGGCCAGCGAGGATTCGCAGAAGCGTGGATTTGCCGGAGCCATTCGGACCAATGAGGCCGATGCGGTCACCTTCGGAGATAGTGAAAGAAACATCCTGAAAAAGGGGTTTCGCTCCGAAGGCTTTCGAAAGTTCCTGCGCGTTGATGATCGGCGGCAATTGAGTTGAGTTCTCCGGGTTAGTTTGATTTCAGATTATCAGGTGAAGCGGGCAGCGTCCGTCTGCGGTTACGGACTTTTGGCAGGCTCCGGCGAAAAACGGAAACCACGGCATACACGGGGTTGCGCCGAGGAAAGCTGCTTACGTCAGACTCGCTTCTTGCGGTTGTCTCTTTGCAGATTGTCTTTTAGCGAATCGTCTTTCTGCAAATCCTGCGCGGCTTGTTCCAAATCCTCGCGCCTCCCTACATCGCGCCAGGAATATTCGTCGGCGCGGAAGGCACGGATCTTTTCGCCCCGGCCGGCCAGACGCAGATACGAATTGATTATGGAGAAAATTCCCTTCTCCGTGAGCATGGTTAGAAGGCGCGGCGAGACAATGTGAATTCCAGAGAAAGCCAGTGACTCGGCATGGCGCGATGGATGTACGATTTCGGCGGTCGAGTCGCTCCCGATGAGGCGTCCGCACAGTTGCCGCTCCTCGTCGAAGACCAGATAGCGGGAGGTTTCGCGCTTCTGAACAGCCAAGGTGGCGAGAGCGTCATCGGCGCGATGCGCTTGCTCCATGCGCGCGAAATCGATGGTGCTGACGACGTCGACGTTGTGGATGAGTATGGGTTCATCTCGATTGCGCGGCTCACTGAGAAAGAAGTGTGCTGCTTTCTGTAGGCCACCGCCGGTGTCGAGCAGGACATTTTCGCGAGAGACGTCGATCTTCATGCCGAAGCTGTCGTGGGCGTTGAGGTAAGCGACTAACTTGTCGCTGAAGTGATGCGCATTGATCACAACCTCGGTGATACCGAATGTGCGCAAGCGCGCGAGAGTGATTTCAAGGAGAGTGCGGCCGTTGAGTTCGACCAGCGCCTTGGGGCGATCGTCGGTGAGCGGACGTAAGCGGGTGCCGAGACCGGCCGCGAATACCATCGCTTTCATGGATTCTGCTTCTCCAGTTCCCGATGGTGGAGGACTACATCCACGCCGCTCGAGCCGCGAAGGTGCTTTGCCAGCTGCTCGGCGAGATAAACGGAACGGTGCTGCCCGCCAGTGCAGCCAAAAGAAACCATCAGATTCTTGAAACCGCGGCTCTGGTAGCTGGCGACGCTGGAATCGATGAGCGCGATCACGCTGGCGAAAAACTGGCGGACACTCTCCTCCCGATCGAGATACTCGACGACGGGTACGTCTTTGCCGGTGAGCGACTTGAAGCGGTCCTCGCGGCCAGGATTGGGCAGGCTGCGTGCGTCGAAGATGAAACCGCCGCCATTGCCTGTCTCGTCGGCGGGTAAGCCGCGATGAAATGAGAAGCTGCCGACGCGCACGGTGAGCTGGCTGGCTGAGGAGGCGACTCCCTGCAGCTTTTCGGAAGCGACCATATTTCGAAAGGCTTCGGTGAGCGTTGGCAGCGCGATCGGCAGTTCCACATTGTGGAGAAGCCAGCGAATATTGCGGAGAGCATACGGGACACTTTGCAGGAAGTGCGTCTTGCGCTCGTAGAAGCCGCGGAATCCGTAGGCGCCAAGGGCCTGGAGGATGCGTACATAAACGTACGCATAGTAGTAGCGCATGAACTCCGCGCGGTCGAGTGCGACGAAATTCGTCAGCCTGTCAAGGTAGCGATCCAGCAGTTGCTGGCGGAGATCGGGCGGGAGATCGGCCTTGGCATCGTAAAGGAGTGAGGCAATATCGTATTGCAGAGCGCCTTTGCGCCCCCCCTGATAATCGAGAAAAAACGGATTGCCGTCGAGAAGCATAATATTGCGGGATTGAAAATCGCGATAGAGGAAAAAATCGCGCGGGGCGCTGAGAAGAAATTTGGTCAGGCGTGAGAAATCGTCTTCAAGCGCCTGCTCATTAAACTGGATGCCAGCGAGCCGCAGAAAATAATACTTGAAGTAATTGAGATCCCATGCGATGGACTGCCGATCGAAACTGGCCCTGGGATAACAGACCTTGTAATTCAGATCGCGAGCCGCTTCGACCTGGAAGCGCGGAAGAATCGTGACAACTTTTTGGTAGGCCTCGATGGCGGGTGCGGCGATTTCATAGCCTGAGCGATGCCGCGAGAGAAATTCAAACAGGGTTGTGTCGCCGAGATCCTGCTCCAGATAAGCGCCCGAGCTGAGGTCATCGCCATAAATTTCAGGGACGGGGAGGCCGTGGCGGCGGAAGTGGCGCGAGAACTCTAGAAACGCGACGTTCTCTTCGCGGACGCCGTAACGAATTCCGATGGCGCTGAATTTATCGGTGGAGAGTCGAACTATCTCACGGCCCGATCCTCCGAGTTGGCCTTGCAGTGGTTGAACGCGCTCCGCTGGAACGTGAAAATGCCGCTCAAAGAGTTGTTGAAGAGTGTCCATTGATCAGTGAGACAAATCAGAATTGTATCCCGGATACTCGCGGTACGGGACAGGCCGGCGGTATTAGAGAAAACAGAAAGGCTTGGCTCACGGCGGAAGAGAAGACTCTCACTCCAAAAGACAGAGTGGCCACAGGACACCAATGCATCAGTTAAATCCGAGTTTCCTCAGGCTATTTTGGCCGGCTTTTGGCGCTTGGCATTTTGCAGAACGGTTGCAGGAAGGTGAAGCACACGCACTGTCGGATTTTTAGCACTCTTGACATGAACTGCAACGCGATCGGCTTCCAGAAACGGATCGGAAACAACTTCGTATTCTTCGCCGTAAAGCCTGACCCGCCCGGATACTTTGAAACCTAAATGCTTGACTCTGTCGCAGATATCGAGAACCGAAGACTCAAAATTGCTCATGATAGCTTCATTATACGCTTTGGCGCTACGCAGAGACGCGACGTGAAACCCCGGAGTAGAGAGACACGGGGGAATCAATTTATTTCAAAATACGCAACTGAGATTACGGGGCGTTCACCAGCGAAACGTGCACCGGTGCAGGCGCTAAACTCGAAACCGCGCTTAGGCGAGTAGTTCCCACGAAGGTAGCGCTCTCGGCCCGCTGCAGGAGATTCCAATCGCGAGCAATCTGGCTCCGCGAAATCCCTCGCCGCGTGGAGTGATGCAACTCCGATTGAAGGCGGGCTTCCAGAATCTGGCGGACCAACTGCGGGGCCGCGTTGCCATCGAACACATTCGCAGCACTTGCCCCGACGCGAATCAGACTGCCTTCGAGGTGCAATTGCAGAATTGGCGCACCCTGGTCGTTGAAGTCTGTTTTGGCTTTGGACTGAAGCTTCGCCCACTCTTTATCGATGCTCCCCGCTGCAACGCTGTCTCCGTACTCCGCCAGCAGACTCTTAAACTGACGCTGATATGTTTTGCGTTCCGCGCTCGAGAGCGGCTGTTCGAAATCACCATCTGGATTGAAGACCATGGCATTGCGGTCTGGTTCAAAATGGCCCGCGCCCGTGCCCACAAAAACGGCAAGCACGCTGCCAGCAAAAACTGGACTGACCAGCGCACTCGGCAGAATGTACTTCTTCGACTTGAAAAAGGACTCCACCACTCCGTGAGGATTCGAACTGCGCGGCATGCTGCCCGGAACCTGTGCAATCACCATGCGCGAAAATTGAATCTGCGGATGGCGCGCGTTGAATTTTACGAGCATTTTCGCCATCTGCTTCGGAGTGGTAATGCCAGCGTCGGCAATCACGCTGCGATGAAGCGACCTGGGGTAATAAAAATTAATGATGTGTTTGGCGAAATCGGCGCAATTGTTCCAGACCAGGTGAAAGTGCGAACTGTTGGGCGAAGAGTTGAGTTCATGGATCAGCGCATCGTCCTGCTCGGACGTGGTTTCGATTTCGAAGCCGTAAATCGTGCGGTCATACGACGAGCCAACAAGCTGATACCAGATCCCGCCGGGAGTTTCGCCGCTCGGGCCGTCGGGCGCAACATTTTCAAGATACTTGCGGCGATATTGATCGCGGAGAAAAGCCACCATCTTCGCATCCGCAAACAGAGGGATGTCTTCCGGCCGCTCGACGGCATAAAGATAAGGGATGAGGGGAATGGCGAGCCAGTCGTATCCATCAACGCCGTCGTAGCGGCTGATGACGACTCCGTTTTCGCCCGGCATGCAGCGGCGAAGGACGACAGGCGAATCCGCGCACACGTTGGAAAGATAGACGGCCGAGTGCCCTGTGGCCGTAAAAAATCCCATCTTGCCGTAAGGCTCTTCAAGAAACAAAGTAGCCGAGGCGCTGGCCAGCGATGCGCAGGCCACCAGCATCGCGCACAGTGCGCAAATTTCTCGCCCTCGAGCTGCCATGCGGCGGTAGGACATACTCGTCTTCATCCTTATTAGATGACAATTCATCATTATGAACACACGATTGGAAAATTAGTTGCCAGAAAGAATAGGGGCGGAATCAATAGTTCAATCGAATCAATGCCATAAGGTACCTAGCACGGCACTGACCGTTTGGACGACTGCTTGATGAACCACTCCTGGCTGTTCATTTCGCGGCGATTGCTACTGTGGGGAGCGCGGGAATACGTGCCATCGGCATTCATGTGCCGCGCCTTCACGACTTCGGAGAGATAAGTATCCAAAACTTCGTCGCGCAGATATCGAACCAGCTTGGGATCCTGCACGGGGAAGGCGAGCTCGACGCGGCGATTGAGGTTGCGCGGCATCATATCGGCGCTGCCGAGATAGACCTCATCCTGGCCGCCATTGTGAAAATAAAAAATGCGGCTGTGTTCAAGAAACCGGCCCACAATGCTGGTGACACGAATATTTTCGCTGATGTTCGGAATGCCGGGGCGCAGACAGCAAATACCGCGAACCAGAAGATCGACCTGCACTCCGGCCTGCGACGCCTCGTAGAACAACTGGATGACGCGGCGGTCGACGAGCGCATTCATCTTGAAGATGAGATGGCCGCGCTTGCCGCTTTTCTGATGTTCGATTTCGCGGCGAATCAAATGTTCCAGCTGATCGCGCAGATTAACCGGCGCAACCAGCAGCTTGCGATATTCGATCTTGGCGGAATAGCCGGTCAGGTAATTGAAGAGGTCTGTGCAATCCTCGCCAATGGCCTCGTCGCACGTGAGCAGGCCAATATCGGTATAGAGCTGCGCTGTCACCGTGTTGTAGTTTCCCGTGGAAAGATGCACGTAGCGCCGGATGCGGTCCTTTTCCTGGCGAACCACCAGCGCGGCTTTGCAGTGCACTTTGAGGTTCATCAATCCATAGACCACGTGGACGCCCTCACGTTCCAACCGCCGCGCCCATTCAATATTGCTCTCTTCGTCGAAACGCGCCTTCAGTTCGACCAGAACGGCGACCTGCTTTCCGTTGTCGATCGCCTCCAGCAATGCTTCGACGACCGGGGCGTTGCGCCCGACACGATAGAGAGTGATCTTAATCGCCAACGCGGCCGGATCGCGCGCCGCTTTTTGCAGGAAGGCAACAACGGGCTGAAACGAATCGAACGGATGATGCAGCAAAACGTCCTGACGGCGAATTGCGGAAAAAATATCTTCCCCTTCATCCTGGGGCTGCAACGCGGGAACCAGGCTGGGCACGAACGGCTTGTCCTTCAGATCAGGCCGGTCAAGCGATAGCAGATGCTTGAGGCGGCTGAGCGCCAACGGGCCTTTCATCTTGTAAACATCACCGCGCTCAATTTCCAAATTCTTTAGGAGAATTTCGAGCACCTCCGACGGCATGGTGTCGTTAATCTCCATCCGCACGACATCGGCGAATCGGCGCTGCCACACGCCTTCTTCCACGGATTCGAGCAAATCGCCGGCCTCAAGCTGCTGAATGGCGGTTTCGGCGTCGCGCGTTACGTGGAAGGGATGCGCCTCGATGACCTCCATGCCGGGGAAAAGCGATTGCAGGTTGGCGACGATAAGCTGTTCGAGCCAGACGAAATATTGCGGCTTGGACGGCTTCGCTTTGGACTTCGACTTCGGCTCTTTAACTGCGCTTTGCAGCGGAACTAACTGCGGCAAGCTGTCGGGAACCTTGACGCGGGCGAAGTGCTCCACACCCTGCAGGTCGCGAATCAGCACCGCCAGGTTCAGGCTGAGATTGGAAATATGCGGGAACGGGCGGCCGGGATCGAAAGCCAGCGGAGTGAGCGTGGGAAAAACAGTTTCGGAGAACTGGCGGTTCGCGAACTCCGCCTGCGGTTGCGTAAGCTGCGCGTAGTCGACGACGTGAATACCTTCCTTCTTCAGTCCCGGCAGCAACTGCGAGCGCAGGCAGTCCTGCCCAGCCTTATAGAGATCGGTGACACGCTCACGAATTGCAACCAGCTCTTCACTCGGAGTCATGCCATCGGGCCCGGATTCGAGTGCGCCGCTTTCGAGCTGCCCTTTCAGACCGGCAACGCGCACCATGAAAAACTCGTCGAGATTCGATCCGACGATCGAGAGAAATTTCACGCGTTCGAGCAGCGGGTTTTGCTCGTCCTGCGCTTCTTCCAGCACGCGCGTCTGGAATGCAAGCAGGCTGATCTCACGGTTCAGATAAAGAGAAGGATCGTCGAGCGAGAGAGCGGTGGTCTCATTATGGTTGGAGCCAGGGCTGGATTCACTTCGGCGCTTGCGGCGCGCAACCGTGGCCGTTCCATTCTTCTTGGAAGTTAAATCACTTTTTTTAGGGCTAGTTTCGCTGACAACCATGCCTATAAGTGTACTAGTAGCCGAAGGATCAAGTGAGGGCGGGCGTCGCCCCGTCAGACAGCGCCTGCTCCAGGGACGACCGCCAACGCAGCCACTTTACGCGCGAATTGTTATGGAATTGTTAATAACCGGGAGAGATAGTGGCTGAGTTTCCCACCCAGCCAGCTATCGCCACTATCTGGGGATTGTCTCAGCTAGTCCGCGCCAATTTCCTGAATCTGCTCCCACACGCCTGCCTCAACCGGAGGCATTTCATCCGCACGCCGTTCGCCGCGCAGTTCAGCTTCGAGCGCGGCGAGTTGGGCCTCGATATCCTGAGACGCTTTGCGCTTGCGAATAACTTCTTCGCGATAGCGGCGCAAAAAGTAGTCGATGGTTTCGACGCGAATCCTGATCGAGCCTGACGGCTTGTTCTCGTCGAGATCCTTGAAGCAGAAATAAGGCGTGCCGGACTGCTCGATAATGCCCTCAATCACGCCGTAGATCGGCGCGTCGTGTCCGCACTTGAAGCTCGACATTTCAAGCGCGACAAGATTGGGGTGGCGCGCCGTAAATTTCGCAGCCCATACTTTGTGGTTGGTGCTGCAGGAATAAGAATTCTTCCACGCATCGGTGATGTCGAGCGGACTGGTGATGACTCCAGCGCGCACTTCTTCGCCGAAGAGGCGCTCAAGCATATCGTCATCGAGCGGCAGCGTGTTCTGCGAAAAGATCGGGTAGCCGAGTTTCTGGAACTCTTCAAGAATTTCGTGGTTCAGGCCGGGATCGTGATGATAGGGGCGGCCGAGCATAACGATGCCGATGCGATCCTCGCGTTCGAGCTGATCGAGAACCTGACGCGCGCGGCTGCGAATGCTGCCTTCGTAAGCCTTCAGCGCGGCGAATCCGGATTCGACGGCGCGGTCGTTTTCATCCTGCGAGAGGCCGAGAATGGGTTGCCAGGCCTGCAGCATCTGGTGTGCGAAAAGTTTGCGATCGGAGAAATTGAGCACCGGGTCGATGTACTTCACATTGTGCTCGGCAAACACATCGTTCTCTTTCGTGAATGCGGCCTTCACAGTTTCGGGCGTCGCGGTCACGGTGGGACAGGCATTTGCAGCGACAATTTTCACCAGCGGCGAATGCAGCACGTCATACATGGGGAAGAAGATCGCATCGAGCGCTTTCTTGCGATGCTTCTCCTGAATCAGGTTGTAGACGTGGGAAATGCCGATCTTCGCCGGGAAGCAAGGGTCAATGGCTCCGCGGCTGGCGCCCGCGCGATAAAGTTCGGAGCTGGTGTAGTCCGAGTAAATAACATTCTCCGGCTGCACCCCGAGGCTTTCAAAGTACGCATTGAAAAGCGGCGCATAGGTGTAGATATTGAGGACGCGCGGAATGCCGATGCGTACCTTGCCGCGATTCCCCATGAGCGCGCGGCGCTCTTTGGCGCCTTTGCTCCATCCAGCCCAGCCTTTTGTTGGCAGCGGATCGGCGACAGACTTGGCGTTCGTGGGACGGAAAACTTCCTTCGCTGCATAGTCAACGAAGTTCGGATGCTGATCGCGAATTTTGTCGAGACCGGCTTTAATGTCCTTCATGTCGTCGACATCTTCGACCGTCCCTTTTTCGCAGGTCGCGATGATGAGGCGCTGCTCGCCGCGCATGAGAGGAACTTTGGTGACTTTCTCGATCGGAATGAGTTCTTTCACCGGCTCGGTGCGGACGTCGATAAAAGTGCGCAGACAGTTGTTCTTGCAGAAATAGCATCGCGTGGCTTCGTTGCGCGTGGTGCGATACTCGATTCTTCGGACGGCATCCAGACCGACGAATGTTGTTTGTTGGCCGTTGCGCCACAGCCGCAACGATTCCTGCGCGGCGCCGATTGCGCCGGATTCGCCGCAATGTTCGTGCACAATGATTTCTGGCTGGCGGCCGGATGCACGGAAACTGTTGCGAATGAAATCGACTTCGGCTTTGACAACGGCCAAGTTATTTTGCGTTCCGCCTTGCAGCACGAAACGCGAGCCGAGCGCCGCGAGATTTGGAATACTGGCGACGTAGAGGAAAACATTCTTCGGCAGCACGGCAGCGAGGCCGGCGAGTATTTCTTCCGCGCGCCAGCCCTGCCGCTGGAAATTGACGATATCCGACTGCATGAAAACGGCACATCCGTAGCCAAAGACGGGCATGGCCTGCGCTGAAAACGCGAGGTCGGCATATTGCGTAACGTCGAGGCCGAAACCCTCCACGGTCGATTGCAAGAAATATCCGTTACCGGCCGAGCACTGCGTGTTGAGCTTGAAATCTTTGACGCGGCCGTTGTGCAGAATAATGATTTTGATGTCCTGCCCGCCGACATCGACGATCACGTGCGGATCTTCGTAGAACTTCAGTGCGGATTCAGTGTGCGCAACGGTCTCGACCAGCGCTACGTCCGCGTTGAGAACATCTTTGAGAATATCTTTGGCGTAGCCAGTTGTCGCGACCCCAAGGACTTCGAGTTTCGCATTTTGCGCTTCGACCTGGCCGCGCAGGTTCTCGAACATTTCGATCGTGTCTTGGATCGGATTGCCGTTCGAGAGCTGATAGGACTTACACAAAATGTCGCCGCTTTCGTTCAGCAGAACGGCTTTTGTCGAAGTCGAACCGCCGTCGATGCCGATGAAGCCGCCGACGGTACTTCCCTTCTGAAAAACTGCGGGCGTGAATTTCTTGCGGCGATAGGCATCTTTGAAAACATCGAGGTCTTCGGGGCGCTCGACCAATCCTTTGCCGCCGGATTTGGCCTTTTCTTCCTGGCGTCCGAAGTCGATGTAGTGAATTAGGTTCTCGTAGCCGCGATAGCAGCCGATGCAATCGTCTTCGGTGCGTCCGAATTCGACCGCGCCGAGAGCGGCAAAATATTGAGCGTTTTGCGGAACCTTGATCAGGTCTTCGGGCTTCGCGCCTTCGGGAATCGCAACTTTGCGCTCCTGCCACATGCGCGGAATGTTGGCTTGCCATGCTTCGCGCATACCGCGAATAAAGCTGTTCGGACCGCCGAGCAGCAATACATGAGGACGCAATGTGTGGCCACGAGTGAGCACGCTGAGGTTCTGCAACACGATGGCTTCAAACAGCGACGCCATCAGTTCGTCGGAAGGAGTGCCGACTTTTTGCAGGCCATTGATGTCGGTTTCGGCAAATACGCCGCACTTCCCCGCGACTTTGTGCAGCTTGACGCCGTGATATTTTTGCTCGGCGAGAAGATCGACCGGAATCTTCAGCTTGGCATTGATTTTGTCGATGACTGCTCCAGTGCCGCCGGCGCACTTGTCGTTCATCGATGGAATTTTCTTTTTGCGGCCAGTTTCTTCGTCATCTTTGAAGACGATAATCTTGGCGTCTTGCCCGCCGAGTTCGATGACGGAATACACTTCCGGATGTAGCTTTTCCACGGCCAGCGAAACGGCCGTTACTTCCTGCACGAATTTTGCGCCGATTTGTTCGGCAATCGAACCTCCACCCGAGCCGGTCATAAACATACGGGTGTTGTGAGGATCGATACCAGCATCCCCTTCCATGCGCTTTAGAAACTCCAGCGTCTTTTCGGGCTGCTTGGTTTCGTGGCGCTGATAGTCCTGCCAGAGCACCTGATCGCTTTCCGCATCCACAACCACGGCTTTGACGGTCGTTGAGCCAACGTCGAGTCCGACCAGGAACTTGATCGCGCGGTCGTGGCCGTGAACTGACGTGCGCATCGGCTTCACGCGCGGAAGCTGGGGTTCGAGCGGAGCGATCTGAATTAGCTGCGGACCCTTATGGTCGTGCATGTGTTCCTCTCTCTTCTTAACCAGAACAAAATCTTTAACCGCCGAGCCGCCGAGTGCGCCGAGGATAATAATTAATGAAAGGCTTTCCTCTGCGGCCTCGGCGTCTCGGCGGTGACGTTCTTAGTCGCCCGAGACCGCTGCAGCCGGCGTTTCCACGCTCACGCGCGATTTCTTCCAGAGGCGCGTGTCTTTGTCGTCTGAATTAGCTGCGGACCCTTATGGTCGTGCATGTGTTCCTCTCTCTTCTTAACCAGAACAAAATCTTT
>JBAVYO010000408.1:0-9529 GCA_049698855.1 Terriglobales bacterium | reverse complement strand
CCCCAATCTTCTACCAGTTGCTCTGGTCTACTGGTCTACTTTTACTCCGCCTCTCTGGTCTACTTTTATTCCGCCCTTGACAGCTAACGACAGAACTCGGGAAAGACCTGTGCAACAATGGAATCGCTCTTTATAGTTCGACTTCCCCAATCAATGTTCAACAAGCAACGGACTCCGTCGTGGCGACGCTAACTTCACTCGCGCAAGCGAATGCCGCGATACAGGCTAGCCCATACACAACTCCTCCACAAGCAACCGACGCCGATAAACCGACTATTCAGCAGCTCAGCGCCGACATCGCCTCGAAGGCATCTACCGCCAATCAGATGATGACAGCGTTCCAGACTTGGCTTTCCTCCAGTGACGGGAATGGGAATATCAATCTGACCGATGTGATTCGTGGATTGACTCTTCAGCAGGCATTAGGCAAGGGCATCCTTGCACTGCAATTCACCATTGACGCGGCGGGCGGAAACACTCGAACAAACTCTTATTTTCTCTTGAATCTGTTCTACACGCCCAAGCCTTCTTTCAATGGTGGTGTCGTGGTGACGTATGAGCTTCGGAACGGCCAAAATCAGTACATCGCCGGCGACACCTTGAAAGTGCTCTATGATTACGCCAAGTGGAGTCCGAAGGGCTTTGTAATGAGTGGCGCCGAGGTGGATGACACGTCATTGGGCACTGGTCGAGCCACACCTTAGATACAAATCGTTGCGATATCGCGACACAAGTTACTTTTGAAGAAGACGAGCTTTTTCCAAGAAAGGTTGGCCTTATGACTGATGCGGCAGAGCGTTCACTGAAGGTGGTTCTTACTCTTGCCTGGGCACATGATGATGTTTACCACGCGAAAGTGTCTGTTACCGTCATTGACTCGTGCTACGTGCCAGGTAATCTCCATGTTGGGCTACCGGCGGGTAAGGCTGGAATTCCCGAGATGGAATATCTGTCTTTCGATTTTACCCATAAAGGTGGCATATGTAGCGACATCGTCAAGACGATTGATAAGACCATTGACGTTAGGTTCTCTTCGGCGAAGCCTAAGGTAACTGCGTTTGCCATTGTTAATGGGACCGTGGTCGGGCAAGATACAAAGCCGTTCCCCAAGCGGGGGTAGTCTCCTCCGAGCCCTAGGTTGCTCGAGTGCACCAAGTTTCCTCGGCGGATTCGGAGCCGACATGGTTATCTAATCAACCCCAGGGGTCAAAACAGCGACGGAAATCCGGGGACCGGCCTATCCGTGCACACGAAACTCGCCCGCATCCTGTTTTCGAGAGGCTGGAAACGCCTCCGGCAGAAACCGCACCAGGTCGGTCGCGACCAGCGAATTTTCTCCAACAACGCCAGCAGCAAGATCGCCAGCCAGCCCATGCAGGTACACAGCTAGCGCAGTCGCCTGCAACGCACTCTCAGGATGTTGCGCAATCAGGCCCGCGACCATCCCGGTCAAAACGTCGCCAGTACCCCCTGTGGCCATTCCTGGATTGCCCGTGGAATTCACCCACACCGTGCCATCGGGCGCGGCGATCAGGGTGCGATGGCCTTTGAGGACCACGATCAACTTATGTTCTCGCGAAAATTTCCGCGCCACTTCCACGCGGTTCGCTTGAATCTGCGCGATGGTTATTCCCGTGAGGCGAGCCATCTCGCCGGGATGCGGCGTGATCACCATGCTTCGCCCCTCGCCGTTCAACTCGCCAGCAACGCCTTCAAAAGCGTTCAGCGCATCGGCGTCGAGAACGATAACAACATTCGCCGGCGCGACTCCCGGCTTAAGCAAAGCCCGCACCAACTGTGACGTTTCGGGGTTTCGCGAAATTCCCGGCCCAATCGCAATCACCGTTTTTCGGTCCGCAAGCGCAATGACGGACTCAAGCGCGCGCATGCTGATCGTTCCATCGCCGGTTTCGGCCAGCGGTTCGGTCATCAGCTCAGGATGAAAACCGGCGACAGTCCCAAGCACGGATTTCGGCGTCGCCACGGTGGAAAGGCCCGTACCCGCGCGCAGAACGGAGAATCCGGCCATGGCCGCCGCGCCCGCTTTGCCGAGCGAGCCGCCGATGACGAGTACATGTCCGTAACTGCCTTTGTTACTCTCTCGCGGGCGCGGCTGAAGCAGAGCCAAAAAATCCGCCGGCGTGCTGAGATGAAGTCCAAGCTCGGAAGTAATCGCTTCTGCCGGAGAACCAATTAGCGCAATGACAGTCGGGCCGTTGGTCAACGCTGCGAAGACATGAGCTGGGCGTGGCGCCGTAAACGTGACCACTGCATCGGCGCGGGCTACGGTTCCCTGCTGCGGTTGCATGGCGTCGGCATCGGCACCGGACGGAATATCGACGGCGACGACAGGAGCGGCGCTGCGATTCATCTTCGCGATCGCGGCGGCGTAGAGTGCGCTTACAGGAGGGCGAAAGCCGGTGCCGAGAATGGCGTCGACCACGACATCGGACGCGAAGATTTCAGACGCGTCGGCCGAATCGAGTTCTGCTGCATCGCGCACCACGAACAGGCTGCGGAAAAGGTCGCTTCGCGGGCTGGCAGTCCCCCAGCGGCTAGAGGCCGCGGTCGATTCGACGCCATTTGCGGCACGAGTGGAACTCATGCCCTTCCCGGTTGTGCTCAGTTCGGGAGTTTTTCCGGAGCCTGCCAGGGGCGCGACGTTCGCTTTGGCGGATGTCATTCTTTCAGACGTCGTTCTTTCGAACATGACTGCGGCATCGCCGCGAAGTTCTGCCGGATCGGCGAGCAGCAAAACGCGTACGGCGCGTCCCGCTTCCGCCAGCTCGCGCGCGGCCACAAAGCCATCGCCTCCGTTGTTGCCTTTCCCGCACACAATGCCGATCCGCTCAGCATGTGGGTATTCGCCGACAACAAAACGCGCGACCGCCGATCCCGCGTTCTCCATCAAGGTGAGCGAAGGAACTCCGAAGCGCTCCGAGGTGGCGCGATCGATGGTGCGCATTTCCGCGGCGCTGACGATTTTCATGGCTGCGACCCCGCGGTCATCTCCAGCTCACGCAGTTGCTGTGGCTCGCCCATTGCGATCAGGAAATCTCCCGCCTCAATCCGGTCGTCGGGCGCCGGATTGAAGCGCATACCCGCTTCGCGCTTGATCGCCAGAATGATCACGCCGCGATCCTGACGAATGCGCGAAGTCTCAACCGTCTTTCCGGCAAACACGCTTCCCGTGCGAATTGGCACTTCCTCGATTTCAAGGTCCATACCGAGATGCGTCGTCGCCGCATCCAGAAAGCTGACCACATGCGGACGCAGAAACGATTGCGCGATGCGTTGCCCGGCAAAAACATACGGCGAAACCACGGAATCGGCGCCGGCTTTGAGCAGATGCTTCTCCGCCATTTCCTCGCTGGCGCGCGCCATGATCTGCAGATTCGGGTTCAGGCTGCGTGCGGTCAGCACAATGTACAGATTGGTCGCATCGGTGGTAGTAGCGGCGACCAGGCCGCGCGCGGACTCAATGTGCGCTTCCCGCAGCATCTGTTCCTGCGTCGCATCGCCGATCAGCATGAGCCACTTTTCGCCGGCGAACTTTTGGGCTTTTGTTTCGTTGTTTTCGATGATGACAAAGGGGGCGGGACGCCGCGCCAATTCACGCGCCACGCTGCGGCCCACGCGTCCGGCGCCGCACAATATGTAGTGATCCGTCAGACGGCCGATCTCGCGCTCCATGCGCCGCCTTCCAAAGAAACTTTGCAGTTCGAATTCTAGCAAAGCCTGCGTCAGCGAGCCGATCGCCAAAAACACCAGCGAGACTCCGCCCAGGATAATGACAACGTTGAACACGCGTCCCGCATGAGACAACGGATGCACTTCCTGATAACCAATCGTGGTCAGCGTGGTAATGACCATGTAGAAACCATCGAACCACGGCCATCCCTCGATGTAGTGGAAACCAGCCGTCCCCAGCGCAACCACGAACAGCAATGCGCCGACCACGAGTTTGACATTGCGCAACGCTCTCATCGTTCCTGCTCTGCGTGGTACGGGTTCTGCATAGGAAAAGCGATCTGTCGACTTCCGCGATAGCCGAGTATATCGCTCGTCGACGCAGATGTGCCGTGCGTAACGTTGTGCCGGCAACACGGCCGTTGTTACGATCTCAAGATGCAGGTTACGATTACGCTATGAAGCTCTCGGTCGTAATGCCCGTCTACAACGAGCGCGCGACGCTGCGCGAGGTCGTCGCCAAAGTGTTGTCGGTGCCGATCGAGATCGAACTGCTTTGCGTGGACGATGGATCGAGCGACGGCTCGCGCGACATTCTCGAGGACCTCGCCAACCAATATCCTCAGATGCGAGTCTTCCTCCAGCCGCGGAATATGGGCAAAGGAGCGGCTCTGCGGCGCGGCATCCAGGAAGCGACGGGCGACTTCGTGATCGTCCAGGACGCCGATCTGGAATACGATCCAGGCGAATTCCCTCAAATCCTTGAACCGTTGTTGCAAGGCAAAGCCGATGTCGTCTTCGGCTCACGCTTCCTGGGAGGAGGACCACATCGCGTTCTCTATTTCTGGCATTCTGTCGGCAACCGGTTTCTCACGCTGCTCTCCAACTGCCTGACGAACGTCAATCTGTCGGACATGGAAACCTGCTACAAGGCTTTCCGGCGGGAAGTGATTCAATCGATTCCGATCGAAGAAAACCGCTTTGGATTTGAGCCGGAGGTCACGGTGAAAGTCGCGCGGCGCAATCTCCGAATTTATGAGGTTGGCATCAGCTATTGCGGACGAACTTACGAAGAAGGCAAGAAGATCGGATGGAAAGACGGTGTGCGCGCGCTCTATTGCCTGCTGAAATACTCGCTAAAAGAACCAAAGGCTAAAATTGCCATTTTGCCGGCAACTCCAGCCTCGAATAACTCCCCAGCTCATAAATGAACCGCGGACGAAGCTCTTTGTATTGAGAGCGGTCGCTTCTGAACCTACTGCTGTCCCTTCTGTTTCAATCGTCCTTTAAAAGGATCGGCTGCCGGTCGGCTTGCGCTGCCTTTCTTTTGCGCACTGGCTGCTTTGAAATTGATCTTGGGAGCGGGCTTCTCTTTCTCTTGTGGCACAGGCGCGGATGCTCTCCTGGAGCTGCCCTTACTATTTCCTTTGGGCGTTTCGCGCTCTATGTCCTGCAAACTCTTGGCAGACGTAGTCCCCGAAGCGCGCCCGATGGTAGCGTTCGGCGCCGGCTTGCTTTCATTGTTTACCTTGAATTCGCTCGAAGGCTTAGCCTTGAGGGGCTTCGCAGTCCTCAAAGCAGGCGGCTGTGCCTGTCCCCAAGCCCCCAAACTGATCGTCAAAACTATTGCCACTAGCGTAACCCAAAATCGCATTTTCTCTCCCTGCCCTAGCCAATCCCCAATTTTTCAAGAACGCACGCCTGGGCCATTCCATTGGCCGATCCCTTCTATTCTAACCCTGTATGGAGGAAAAGCACTTGGCCAAATTCCTAAAGGCTATGTCGGGTCCTTCGCCCTAAACGGGAAGCAGCCGTAAGTCGCAATCGGTTGCACACAACCGCTCAATCTCTCGCCAATCTGTATTTCTTCTGGAATCTGATTTCTTAGCAAAACCGCACTCATCTAATTTCATGTTTTGCCCTTTGTTTATTTGGGTTTAAGGGTGTTTTTCGTCCATTATGTGACCCCTCCCCCCTACCTCTTTTGGGTTAAAGTATTGATAAATATGTACTTACACGCAAAGTATTCAAGAATAAGGAGTTGGCGGTGAAATACTGGTATTCCAAAGGGACTGTGGAGGGCGTAGACAGCCTTCTGAAGGTAGACACGGTTATGCCTTGGCCGATCATGTTGTTTTCATTTTCAGGCATGGCGGGCAGGTGTGTCTGTGATGGAGCACACTGGCTGGATGTGATGAAAAATTCTGGAGGGGCACTTTGCGCTGAGTAGGCTCCGTCCGTAATGTGAACATCCAGCCGCAAACCGGCGCGCTGCCCTTGCCCACACATTGGCAAAGAGCGCGAATGTGTTGAGCACCCGGCGTTGTCTTGCCGCCCATTAGGACCGACCAGTCCAACTTTTTCGCCGGGATTCAACTGAACGAAGCATCCTTGGGGATCGGTGATAAGAAATCAGGGATCGCAACATTCACACTTGACATTGGCAGATAACCCACTACCATACGGTTGTGGATAAATTGGGTGCAACGTTTGCGGCTTTGTCGGATCCAACCCGGCGGGCAATGATCGAACGGCTCTTCCATGGGCCTGCCTCCGTGCATGGATTGACGGAACCGTTTGCCCTGTCGCAGCAGATGATTTCAAAACATATTGCCTACCTGGTGCGGGCCCGAATTGTGATCAAGAAGAAGCGTGGACGAGAGAGTGTGTGCACGCTCAGGCCAGAGGCGATCAAGAAAGTCAGCGACTGGGCGATCAGCTATCGCCGATTCTGGGAAGAGAGTTTCGACAAACTGGATGGAGTTGTAAACCAACTGAAGAAAGAGGAGGTCAGAGATGACAAAAAACACGGTTAGCGAAATTGAGCGGATGGTTATCACAAGAGTTTTCGATGCCCCACGCGAGTTGGTGTGGAAGGCGTGGACAGACCCGAAGTACGTGATGCAGTGGTGGGGGCCGAAGGGCTTTACTGCGCCGGTTTGCAAGATGGATTTTCGCGTGGGAGGAAAATTTCTCTGCTGCATGAGGACGCCGGATGGGCAAGAGTTCTGGAATGCGGGTGAATACCACGAGATTGTCCCGCTAGAGAAGATCGTTTCCTCCATGTACTTTTCGGACTCGAAGGGAAACAAGATCGATCCTGCGCAGCTAGGAATAGAACATGAGGCGATCGAGGGTGCGTACGACACGACCCTCTTTGAGGATCTCGGGAACGGCCGCACGAAACTCACCTTCATTGGAAATGAACCCATGGAGAGCGCGAAAAATAGCGGTCAATTGGAGGGCTGGAACCAGATACTCGATAAAATTGCCGCAGTTATTGCGGGGCTAGCGCAGGCGAAGTAAGAAGTTGGAGATGATTGTCATGCCCGAGATCGAAACGTAATGCCAACAACCCGTAAGAACTGAGGTTCAATCTGGCAGAAGCATTTTGCGGCGCAGGGCCTGGTAGCGAGGATGAGACCGAATACGGCCTAGCTTGGGCTCGGTGGCAAGATACAGCGCGATGGCATCGCGGTCCTCGATGGCTTTCTCATACCAGTCCAGCGCCCGGTCCACCTGTCCCAAGCCCAGGCACATGATTCCGAATACGCCGGGGGCCACGTAACCCGATTGCGCACGCTGTTCTATTTCCTTCAAGACAGCCGTCGCCTCTTCGCCCCGGCCAGCCCGCGAATAAAGATTGCGCAGCGAAGCCAGCACCCACGGGTTGCGCTCCGAAAACCCAGCTGCGCGCTCTACGGCATCGACCGCCTTCTCGACGTTGCCTTTGAGAAAATAAGCCAGCCCGAGCATCCAGTGCGAAAAATAGTAGGTCGCGTCCAACTCGAGCGCCTTCGTCGCCAGGGTGATCGCCGTGTCCGGATCATCCCGGCGATACGCATTTTCCGCCAGGCCGATCACGGCCAGATGATAGAGCGGATCGAGCTCCGCCGCCCGGTTGAACTCGACTTCCGCTTCCTTCAAGCGTCCCAGAGGTTGGAGGAAGTGCATGGCGTAGCAGAAATGGACTTCGGCGACGGTCGGGCCAAGCTCTAAAGCCCGCTTCATCTCACGTTCGGCTCCTGTCCAATCGTAGTCGTAGTATCCCAGCACGCTGCCGAGGTAGGCATGCGCAACCGGGAGACTTCCATCCAGTTCCAGAGCTTTCTCCAAAGCCCGTTTCGCGTCTGGCAAAATACCGCGAGGAGCAGCTTGCCCCCACACGGCTTCGATGAACAGCAAGTATCCCACCCCAGCGTAGGCGAGCGCGTACTTGGGGTCGCGTGCGAGCGCCTGCTCGAAGTATTCGCGGGCGACCCGAACGCTCCCAGGGTTGAGCCGCGCCGAAAGATGCCGTCCCCGCAGGTAGAGATTGTAGGCCTCGAGATCCGCGGTGGGCCGGTTCAGCAGCGGTTGGCCGCTCAGCTTGAGCTTCAGGGTTTCGACGATGGCGTGCGAGATTTCATCCTGAATCGCGAACACGTCGGTCATCTCGCGGTCGTAGCGCTCCGACCAGAGGTGATAACCGTCTGACGCCTTGATCAACTGGGCGGTCACGCGCAGGCGACTCCCGAGTTTGCGCACGCTACCTTCCAGAATATATTCCACGTTCAACCCCTGCGCGATGTTGCGGATGTCCTGTCCCTTGCCCACGAACGCCAGCGTCGAGGTGCGCGCCGTCACTAGCAGACCCGGCACCTTCACCAGCGCATTGAGAATGTCCTCGGCCAAGCCGTCGCTGAAGTATTCATTTTCCTTGTCGCCGCTGAGATTGGAGAACGGGAGCACCGCGATCGAAGGCGGGTTCGAGGCGGGAGCCGCCGCGGCTTGTAGCAGCGCCTGTTTTACCTCCGCGATGCTCTGGAACCGCTGCGCCGGCTGCTTCGCGAGGCAACGGGTGACCACGCGCGCAACCTCCGGCGGCGCCTCCGTCAGCGGCGGTGGATCCATGTGCAGGATCGCCGCCAGGATCGAGATCGCGCTTTCGCCGCCGAATGCTTTCCGCGCGCTGAGCATTTCATACAAGACCACGCCAAAGGAGAAAATGTCCGAGCGCGCGTCGACGCTCTTGCCCTGGGCCTGCTCCGGCGACATGTAATGAACCGTACCGACGATGGTGTTTTCCTGGGTTAGCGTGAGCGTTTGAGTGTCGTCTTGGCGGGACCCTCCCTCGGTGGACGCTTGCGCAACGACTTTCGCCAACCCGAAATCCAAAAGCTTTACGCCGCCCTTTGTCACGAGGATGTTGGCGGGCTTCAGATCGCGGTGCACGGTTCCTCTCTGATGCGCAGCTTCCAGCGCGTCGCAGATCTGCCCGGCGTATTCCAGAGCGCGCGTCAGAGGCAGGGGACCAGGTTCGGCCGGAGACAGGAGCGGATGCCCATTCACGAATTCCAGGACAATGAAATCGGGGCCGACGTCGTAGATCTGACAGATGTTCGGGTGGTTGAGAGCGGCGACGGCGCGGGCTTCCCGTCCAAATCGTTCCGAGTACTGCTCGTTGGAAACCTTGAGCGCGACCATCCGGTCGAGGCGGGTGTCGCGAGCCTTATAGACGACACCCATCCCGCCGACGCCGATCTGCGAGAGAATTTCGTAGGGTCCGAGCGTATCGCCGACCGATAGCGGCATAGTCTTGTTGGGCATTTCTTCGCTTCGTGACTGGCATTTGATTGTATATTCCAGACGCCTGGGCCGGAACCCTCAAACTGTTCCTCCCGAGCAACGGACCGATCGAACAGAAGGGAAATTCTTTGGACAGATAGAACAGGCTGCGCATTTTCTAGCGATTTGCTTGCCGCTTGATGCCCCCACGCGAACTGGTTTGGAAGGCGTGGACAGACCCGAAGTACGTGATGCAGTGGTGGGGACCGAAGGGCTTTACTGCGCCGGTTTG
>JBAVYO010000407.1:0-8025 GCA_049698855.1 Terriglobales bacterium | reverse complement strand
CTGAAGAAGGCGCGCATAGTCCGGCAGATGCTGGCCGTGCCGAGCTTTCTTTGGTCGCCGACCGCCTATCGGACGCTCCAGCAAAAGATTGCCGAATTCCAGCCTGCGGTCGTCCACGTCCATAATACGTTTCCCCAGCTCAGTCCCAGCGTGTTCTGGGCCGCACGCCGGGCGGGAGTGCCGGTGATTCAAACCCTGCACAATTTTCGCCATGTGTGCGCGGGAGCGACGCTGCTTCGCGATGGCAAGCCCTGCGAAGAGTGCGTGGGACGATCCCCGTGGGCGGCTCTTCGCTATGGCTGCTATGGCGAGAGCCGGGCGCGCACGGCTACCGTTGTCGCCGTTAACTTCCTGCACTCGAAACTGGGCACGTACCCGAGCGTGGACGCGTTCATCGTTCTCAACGGTTTCAGCCGGGAAATCTTCCGGCGAGCGAACTTTCCTGAGGCCCAGATGACCACCAAGACAAATTTTGTACCGCTCACGCTCATAAGTAATGAGGCTCGACGCCAGCAAGCCGTTTTTGTCGGGACGATCAGCCAGAGCAAGGGCGTGCCGCTGCTGTTCGAAGCCTGGTCACGGGCCAGACTCGCGCAATGGAAGCTCCTGCTGGTTGGCGAAGGCCCGGAGCGCGAACGGCTCGAACGGCAGTGGGGAAATCGAACGGACATCGAGTGGTGCGGGAAAGTCGACCGCTTCGAGGTGATGAAGCACGTGGCAGCCAGCCGCTGGCTGGTGTTTCCGTCGCTTGCCTACGAGAACTGCCCGATGGTTGTGCTCGAAGCCCTGTCGGCGGGGACTCCAGTAATCGCCGCCGATCATCCCGCGCTGCGGGCGATGATTCACCACGGATGCGAGGGGCTGCTGTTTCGCTCCGGCTCGGTGGAAGCGCTGGCTGCCGCGCTTGAATCCGGGCTTGGCTGCACCGGCGAAACGTGGCCGGCGTGGTCGAACGCCGCGCGCGCGGCCCATACAGAGCGCTACAGCGAAGCGGCCAATTACCGCCAGCTGATTTCGATCTACCGGACGGCGATCGCGGGCCGGGCCGCCTGCGCCTCCCTCACCGAAGCCGGCCCTATCGCAAAGATCTCCTGAAGAAGATCTCTTGAAGAAGATCTCTTGAAATCGAAGTTACCGGCCCCGATTCACGAACGAGCCCATTCACAAATTCCAATTCACACACCTAAAAGAACAGAAGAGAGGACCTCAATGAGCAGAAACATGCGTATTCTTGTCACCGGTGCCGGAGGATTTATCGGCCATCATCTTGTAAAGAGGCTGCGCGCCGAGGGCCACTGGGTGCGCGGCGTGGATCTCAAGTATCCGGAATACGAATCGAGCGCCGCCAGCGAGTTTGAGCAGCTGGACCTGCGCAAGTTCGATAACTGCCTGCTCGCCGTGCGCGGTGGGATCGACGCGGTCTATAACCTGGCCGCCGATATGGGCGGCATCGGATTCATCACCGCCTACCACGCCAAGATCGCGCGCAACAACATCCTGATCAACGCACACATGCTCGAAGCCAGTCGGCTGCAGGGCGTTTCAAAGTTCCTGTTTTCATCCTCGGCATGTGTGTATTCGCAAAATAAACAGTCGGAGGCCGACGTGGCTCCGTTACGCGAGGAAGACGCCTTTCCGGCCGACCCCGAGCCCGGTTATGGCTGGGAAAAGCTCTACACGGAAATGCTCTGCCGGTATTTTCACGAGGACTACGGGCTTGAAACCCGCATCGTTCGCTTTCACAACGTGTACGGTCCGCTCGGCACCTACGAAGGCGGACGCGAAAAAGCTCCGGCCGCAGTGTGCCGCAAGATCGCTTTCGCGGAAAATGGGGGAACGATTGAGGTCTGGGGTGACGGGGAGCAAACGCGGTCCTTCATGTACATCGACGACTGTGTCGAAGGCCTGGAACGTCTGATGGCCTCGAACTACCACGAGCCTCTGAACCTTGGAAACGACCGCCTGATTACCATCAACGCTCTTGTCGATCTGGTGGCCACCATCGCCCAGAAGCGAATCTCCAGAAGGCACGACACTTCCAAACCGCAGGGTGTGCGCGGACGCAATAGCGACAACAGCCTGATCCGCCGGGTGCTGGGCTGGGAGCCGGCTATTTCTCTGGAACAGGGCCTGGCTGTGACCTACACATGGATTCAGCAGGAACTGGAGAAGGCGAATCGCCTGCACAAAACGAAAATGGCGCTGGTCTGATGGCGGCCATCTCTCAGTCGTCCGACAATCCTTGCCAGTGCCTCCCGGCTGCCCAACGATCAAAACCAATGCGAATCCTAATCCTGGGAATCAATTACTATCCCGAACGCACGTCGGTATCGCCTTTCACGACCGGCCTGAGCGAGCATCTGGCGGCACAGGGCCATACAGTCCGCGTGGTGACGGCGTTCCCCTACTACCCGGAGTGGCGCATCTGGGACGAATACCGTGGACGCATTACGCAACTCGAAACGCGCCGAGGCGTCGAAGTCCGGCGCGTGCGGCATTTCATTCCCTCGCGCGCCAGTTCGCTCCTACAGCGGTTGGCGCACGACTTCTCTTTCACCGCTGCGGCGTTGGTGGCGGGACTGGCGGCGGGCGAGTGCGACGTTGTTTATTGCTCGTGCCCTCCGCCCGCACTCGCGCTGGCGGCTTTTCTCATCAGCCGAATAAGAAACGTCCCCTACTCGATCAAGCTGACCGATCTCGCGTCTGATGCGGCCATCGCCACCGGAATTCTCAAAGATGGCACGCTGCTCGGGTGGGCGCGGGCGATTGAGCGCTTTGCTTATCGTCATGCGAGTGCGGTGGTCTGTCTCTGCGAGGCTTTTCGTGAGCGGCTGGCCCGCGACGGCCTGCCCGCAACCCAGATGGCTGTGATCCCGGATTGGGGAGATACGGAAGCCGTGCGCCCTGTTCGGGGAGACGGTTCGTTCCGGCGTGCCTATGGAATCGGAAGCGAGCAATTCGTCGTTCTGCACACCGGCAACATGGGAAAAAAGCAGGATCTTCTCAATGTGGTGCGCGCTGCCCAGCGGACACGCTCCGAACCTAACTTGTTGTGGGTCATTGTGGGCGAAGGTGAAGAACGGGCTCTCATCGAGCGCGCAGGCAAAATGCTCCCGAACCTTCGCATGCTGCCTCTGCAACCGGCGGCCGGGCTTTGCCAGATGTATGCCGACGCCGACATTCTTCTCCTGAATCAGAAGACCGCAGTGAAGGACGCTGTAATTCCGTCAAAGCTGCTGACTTACATGGCGGCAGGCAAGCCGGTCCTATGCGCCGCCAACGCTGAGAGCGAGGCGGCGCGGCTGATCCGCGAAGCGCAATGCGGGCGGACAGTTGCGCCCGAAAATCCGGAGGCTCTGGCCGAAGGTGCGCTCGCGCTGCGAGCGAACGCACCCATGCGGCAGACGATGGGAACGAACGGTCGCGCCTATGCGATCAGCAACTTCGAGAAAGCGCGGGTGCTGAGTCTGTACGACGACTTGTTCGCAGGCCTTCTCCATCGCCCGGACGCCCGCGCTGCCATTGCCGCGGGCTAAAACCAGCCAGCCGCCTAACCAAAGAGATCCCCAAGACTGCCGAATTCTGCCCACATACCTTCGTGTCGCTCGATGCACTGCACCACTCGGCTTCGTTGTCGATGCCTACCTAGAGGCCCCGGAACAAGAGGCCCGAGAACACAGTTTCGAATTCCGAGCTGTCTCAAACATCCGCACCCAGGGGCAAGAAAGAACCTGCCCAAGGAGGACCGCGACTTCCGTGTTTCTTTCATTAGGGTTCTATCGAATGATTCTCACGATTTCCACCTATCTCCTGCCTTGGGCTGCTTTTGAAGGCGGATACCAGGCGTGGTCTTTCCTTTGGGGATACTGGGGAAGGCCAGCGGCTTATCCGCATGGCGGCCATCTTGTGTTCTTGTTGCTTTGTTCGTTCGTTTGGGCGTTCATGACTGAGCACTACTCGGTCACCAGCATCGACGAACTCCTGCGGGAACGGACGGGGGCCAAAGCGGCGCTTTCGGCCTTGGTGGCGACCAGCGCCGTATTCCTGGCGATCCTGTTCTTCAGCCGGGCAGACGCATTTCCTCGCGGGCTGTTTTTATGCGGGATTGTCGCGTTGTTCGTCCAGACGCTGCTGATGCGCTCTTTGCTGCGGGCGATATTTCGCAAGCGAAGAGAGTGGGGAAAACCGACGAGAATCCTGATCATTGGCGCCGATGGCTTCGCCCAGCAAAGCGCCGAGTGCCTTGAGCGTCTTTCGCCCGCTCCTTGCCAGATTGCCGGCTATGTGGCGCTGCCGGGGCAGTGCGCCGCTCCGAACGCAGCGCCGCTCTATCGGCTCGATCAAATCGCAGGGCTGAACGCCGCGCAGGGTTTCGAGGAGGCGATCATCGCCATCCATCCGATGGAGTTCTCGCGCGTGCCGGAGGTGGTCGAGGCTCTGGAGAAGTTGTGCCTGCCGGCCCGGGCCATCGTGGATCTTGGCGAAGGCGCTCTGGGCCGCCAGAAGATGGTGCAACTGGGCCGCCTCCAGGTGCTGGACTTGACGTCAACCCCCGCCGATCTCCTGCACTATGCGGTGCTGAAGCGCGCGTTCGATATGGCTTTCTCCGCGCTGGTTCTTGCGCTCGCCGCGCCACTGTTCGGTCTGATTGCAATTCTGATCCGGCTTACATCGCCGGGGCCCATTTTTTTCAGGCAGGAGCGCATAGGCCTCAACGGACAGACATTTCGAATGTATAAATTCAGGACAATGCGCGTCTCCGCGCAAACTGTGAGCGACACGGTCTGGACAACATCGAACGATCCGCGAAGGACGCGCCTGGGCGAACTGTTGCGCCGCACCAGCATGGACGAGCTGCCCCAGTTCATCAATGTTCTCAAAGGAGAAATGAGCGTGGTCGGTCCGCGGCCCGAGCGGCCCTTTTTCGTGGACAAGTTCCTGGGCGAAGTGCGCCGCTACAATCATCGCCATTCGCTCAAAGTGGGAATCACCGGCTGGGCGCAGGTCTGCGGATGGCGCGGCGATACGTCCATTGAAAAACGAGTTGAATACGACCTGTACTATTTGCAGAACTGGACGTTCACATTCGATCTGCGGATTCTTGCCATGACGCTGTTCTCGGCTTTGAGCCACAAGAACGCTTACTGAGACGCTCTTCGGTTTTCGCGAATGTTCGAGGGCTGAGCGGGTGCTCGTAACATCCGATCTGCCCGTCTACCATTTTTGTCAACATTTTCATTCCGCCTGTTTTCATAAACTTGCCGAGCGCTCTGCATCGCGCAGTAAGATGTTGTGGTAAAACTTCGCCATGCCCCGAAAAGACCCTGCCGCCGTGGCCCTTGGCCGCAAGGGCGGAAAGGCCTACGCAGAGAACTCAACTCCCCAGCAGCGAAAACAGGCGGCCAAGAAGGCTGCGAATGCCCGCTGGGCGAAGGAGAAGAAGAAAGCGGACGAATCATGAAGCCGCTCGCGATTATCGTGCTAACGGCTGTAGCGGCCCTTGGGCAAGCGCCTCAACCGGCTTTGCTGGCAGAGCCGGGAATGTACGTTGAGGCGTCTGGAGGCCTGGCCAAGATCGTTGGTCAGATCGCAGAGTTCAAGCGCAGTGGCAGCAGATTCGCAAATCACGCCACGATAGGCATAAAAACCAGGAAAGAGAATATTCAACTACTTGGGGCTCACGCGCAGAGCGTTGTTTCTCCGCAGCCAGTCTTCTATTTCCTTCCCGCGCGGCAAGAGTCGGACGCCGGTGTGAGCGCCGGCGATCTGATTCTCATGCGTCTTGAAGAGAAGTCGTCGCGCCGGCAGTTTGAAATCGCCGCGCAGGGTTTATGGCGGAGCAGCGCGGGCATCACCCTCACTCATCAGATCCAGCTCTTACGCTCAGAGATCAGACCTGAGATCTACAAACTCATGCCAGCAGTCGAATTGAAGAAGGGCGAGTATGCGTTGTTCCTCTCGCGCGGCGAAGGCATGGCAGCCTACGTCTATGACTTCAGCGTGCAAGGCGTAGTCCCGATCGAAAGGCAAGAGGGCTCCAGCAAGCATGGAGCGACTGTCTCTGAAGTTCAGCCACTCGTCGACCGCAACACTAAGAGCCAGGATGATCCGGCAACGCCAGACCCTGCCGTTCCGCAGAGCTTAGGTAATGCCACGATTGGCGCCTTCTTCGATGGCAATCCCGATGTTCGTCGGAATGGAATCACGGTCGCGGCCGTAACTCCCGGTGGGCCGGCTGAGCAGGGAGGGATAAGAGTCGGCGACACGGTTGTCGCCGTCAACGATCGCTATCTCTACACCATTCGGGAACTCACGCAAGAGATCAGCCGCTACAGGCGAGGAACGGCGATCAGGATTCGCTACCGACGACACACTGCGGTCAACGAAGCAACGGTTGTGGTGGGGGGAATGGAGTAGCGAGTACTTACGGACTGATCCACCCCTGTACTTCCCCGCGAAAACCTGCACCCAGCAGGCCATCGCCGAGGCCATCGTGGCCTCGGAACTGCCCGGCTGGGACCGGCGCTACACTCTACACAGCACTTGCCAGGAGAAGCGAATTCTCGCATCTCCCGGCATAGTTATTTATGAGGGTTGTTTGTGACCGCGCTGTGATTGACGCACGATCCGCTCAACTAATTGCGATTCAGAGTTTCGTCGATCGCAATCTTCCCACCCTTTCCCACGTTGATGATCTTGTGCACCGGCTTGAATCCGGTCAGCGTAATGTCAACGATGTAATTCCCCGGCCCGAGCGCCACTCCTACCGGCGACAACTTATCCAGCACGCGTTGGTTGATCGCGACCTGCGCCCCCTTGGGCTGCGTGTGAACGTTCACCGTGGCCATGCCGGCCGTGCCTTCTCCTCCGAAAATCTTCTTGAACTTATTCACCGTTCGAAGTTCGTCCGCATTCCCCAGCGCCTTGAGCACCGGCGAATACTGGAAGTTCTGCGCCGGCGCAAGATCCGCAGACGTCGTCTCGTCCAGAAATCCCGTCTTCTTTAGCAGGACAGTGTGCGCGCCCTTCTCGACCGAGAACTGGGCAGGCGTGACTCGTCCAGTCGGCCTTCCGTCCAGCGTGATTTCAGCCCCAGGAGGAGTACTGTTCACCACCAAAAGTGCACTGAGAGGAGCGAGATGGATCACAACCGACGAACGAGCGCCGGAAGCGATTTCGACGGACCGGATTTCGCTCGTGTAGCCGTTCTTGCTCACCGTCAATACGTGCGTTCCGGGAGTCAATCCGGTCAGCCCAAACGGTGTTACCCATGACGGATCGCTTTTTCCGTCCACAAGAAAGGGCGCGCCCTGCGGCGTGGAATCGACGAAGGCTTGTCCTGGGACCACGGCGGCTATGGGAGCGGGCGAGGCGGCTGGCTGAGTTTTTGCGCGCCGTCGTTCATGAGGCGCGGGATTTATTGCTAGATGCGTCGTTGTCTGCGGCGTGACACGAACTGCTGGCGGCGGCGCGACAGAAGCTGCGCTTTCCTCATTGCTTGCGGCTTTAAAAGGACGCGGAGCTGCCGTCGAGTTGTCGTCCTCCGAGCGCACATGCAGAAATAGCGCGACCGTGATGACCAGAATCACCGCCGCCGCTCCTAGGATTGAGAACAGAATCAGGCGCGGCGGAATTGTTGAGATTTCCTTGATTGCCCTTTTCGCAACCTGCCGTGCTTGAATCTTCGATTCATCCTTTGATTTGGGTTTGGGGTAAATCTGGCGCACGCTCGCAGGCTGGGCCTCGGGAAACGGAAGCGGTGCGAAGAGAGATTCGTTCAGCGGAGGCAGTTCGTCGAGAGCGGAAACCGCGGAGTTCGGCACGCTGGTCGCGACGCCCCCCATAAGCGGATCCACCTTTATCTCGCGCGAATAGGTTTCTGGCTTCTCGTCCAGCGTTGCTCCGAGAAGAACTGGATCGCGCATGCCATAACTGGAGTCCTGCGGCGCTGCTGAAAAATTCTCTTCCTCTTCATCGCTTTGCTTGCCCCCGGAGGTCGCCGGCAAATGGAACGTGGCTCCGAAT
>JBAVYO010000406.1:0-17832 GCA_049698855.1 Terriglobales bacterium | reverse complement strand
GTCTAAGAGTTGATTCTCTTTAGAAATCTCGAGTTCCATCTGAACGGCTGCGGGGATGGCATTGACCTCGACGAGAAGTCCGTCAGCGGCTGACGAGTGTGAAGGCAGCGCTGCGCCACCCAAAATCAACTGCCAGCCCGGCCTTGCTGGCCGTAGAAACCGCGCTTTTTCAAAACGTGCGACGCTTTCGCCGGGCGATGCAATTTCCATGTTAGACTCGCGGGTTGCATTTGTGTCGGGACATCCCCATGATCGTTCGCCAATCGTATTTCTTTCGTATTATTCGGGTCTTCATTGCTGCGGGAGCCATCCTTTCAATGTCCGCGTGTGGCACGCAGACCTCACAATCTTTTATTACCGTAAGTTTCACGCCGGGCTTCACGCCGCCTACGGCAATGAAGTACGGCGAGCAGTGCGGGGTGGCGGCCAACATCAGCAATGACTACAAGAATCAGGGAGTCACCTGGTCGGCCACTTGCAGCGCTGCGCCCTGCGGAACGTTTAATCCCGGCATCTCAGACAGCACGGACCCGGTCGCGTACGAATCGCCAGCTTCCGGCGGGGCGACTAGCGTGACAATCACTGCGACGTCGGTTACCGATCCGACAAAGAAAGCTACATCGGCGGCTATTCCGTTGGGGACGAGTTCGTCGGGTTGTGCAACGTCCGCAGGCTCGAAAAAGGCCGAAAACAGGGCCGGAGGCGAGAATGAAGAGCCGGGTGTAAAATAGGGATAGTTCTTTGCTGGCTTATCCCACCAGTGGGGGCGTCCCGGATTCGACGGAGATGCTTGCGGCCAGGAGGCATGCCGGGGTGCACACACC
Organism: Terriglobales bacterium; assembly: GCA_049698855.1. Classification (GTDB taxonomy): domain Bacteria; phylum Acidobacteriota; class Terriglobia; order Terriglobales; family Acidobacteriaceae; genus Acidiflorens. The sequence goes on along the minus strand of JBAVYO010000406.1, from coordinate 17,008 downwards.
CGTAATCGAGTGCACAATGATAATTGCCAATCAACAAATGGCATACGCAGCCTAATTCGTTAGGCAGCCGCTCTACGCAGCTTCGCCCTTGGGCTGTGAAAGAGCGTCGCACAGAGGGCTGCTCTTTCCCGCTACGTCTGGGTTGGAAGGCTAAGATTACAGGCTAGCGTCGGCGGTTTCTTGTCCGTTCTGAGCCGGCGGCGCGAACGTCCAGGGGGAAGCGCCAGCAATGGCGCCCAACGCCCGGGGCATGAATCGGAATAAGCATGTAGTCTCCTATCCAGTAACATTTTCGGACGCGGGTTCGACTCCCGCCGCCTCCACCAATTACCTTTCAAGGTCCTTCGGCTTCGCTCAGGATTTCGGCAGCGGGCTCCCGCTTCGCACATCGTCCCGCGAAGCTCATGCGTCCCGGGGGGCTTCGCTCACGCCCGCTAATCGCCTCAAGTTCAACTCCCGCCGCCTCCACCACTCTCTCTATCCACGCGGGTTCCATCGGCGTCGCAGAGCGCCTCTGTGATCAAGCCGTGGCGATCCTACGCGAACTGCACCTATCGGCGACTCGCTGTCTCCCCCTGGCCAGTATCGCCAAGTGCCTATAACATAGCTTTCGAAACTTGAATTGAATCAAACGGTCATGCCGCAACGTCCCCCTGGCCCCAAGCCGCACTTCCTGATCGGCAATGTTCCTCTGGCCAGCCGTAACCCTTTAGCGGTATTCAGTGATTGGGTGAAGGATTATGGAGACATCTTTTACTACCGGGCAGGATGGATCCACGTTTATTTTCTGAACCATCCTGATCTGATCGAGTCCGTTCTGGTCCGGAATTATCAAAATTTCGTGAAGGACCGTGTGATCCAGAATAGCCGCTGGTTTTTTGGCGACGGCCTGCTTACAAGCGAAGGGGAATATTGGAAACGGCAGCGCCGTCTGAGCCAGCCAGCGTTTCATCGGGAGAGAATCACCTCCTACGCGGGTGTCATGACGAGCTATACGGAGCAAATGCTATCCCGTTGGCAGGACGGCGCGGTCGTAGACATTCATCAAGAGATGATGAGACTGACGCTGCGTATCGTGGTACGCGCGCTCTTTAGCGTCGAAGTTGAAGAAACGGAGGAGATCTCTGGAGCCTTGAATGTCATGATGAGGAACAGCGTCGGGGCAAGGATGATTCTGCCGCCGTTTTTCCGGCGGTTGCCGCTGCCCGGCATGTTCGCATTCCGCCGCGCTGTGGACAAGTTGAACAACAGCGTTTACAAAATCATTCGTCTGCGGAGGACGAATGGGGACGATACCGGCGACTTGCTCTCGATGCTTATGGCGGCTCGCGACGAAGATGGCAGTCAGATGAACGAGAAGCAACTCCGCGATGAAGTGATGACGTTTCTTCTTGCCGGCCACGAAACAACGGCCTTGGCACTCTCGTGGGCGTGGTATTTGCTCAGTCATAACCTCCAGGCGCAGCAAGAATTGCAGGAGGAAGTTGACCGTGTACTCGGAGGACGCGTACCCAATATCTCCGATCTGCCTTCCTTGACAGTCACGGAAAGCGTGATCAAGGAGTCGATGAGGCTTTATCCGCCTGCGTGGGGCCTTGCTCGCCAAGTCATCAAGGACTTAGAACTGGGCGGCTATCGTATTCCGGTAGGGGCGAACGTGGTAATGAGTCAGTGGGTCATGCACCGTGATTCGAGGTTCTTCTCTAACCCGGAAAAATTCGACCCGGGAAGGTGGAGTACCGAACCATGTCAGAAGCTGCCGAAGTTCGCATACTTTCCATTTGGTGGAGGGCCCAGGCAGTGCATTGGCGCTTCATTCGCGATGATGGAAGCCGTACTTCTCCTCGCTACCATCGCCAGGAGATTTCAGGCGAACCCGGTGGCGGGAGATGCTGTGGTGCCTGTTCCGAGCTTTACTCTACGACCAAGGGACGGCATTCACGTGGGTCTGGAGAAAAGACCGGAGCGAGCTGTGGTCGTGACCTGACCGATCTTCTGGATAAGAACCAAATAGATAAGAAGCAAGATAAGACACTCCAAGCCGGCTTCTGCGCGTAATGGCCGGTCAGCACGAGACTCGTATCCGTAATTGGGCGTTTACTTGGGAGGTACCGCCGCCGGTTGAAGCGTTGGCGAAACCTGTGGCGGGGCGAAGGCCTTCAACTGCTCAATCAGCACCTGCATTGTGGCCCAGTCCTTGACGTTGCGCTCAGCATCGGGCTCGGAGAAAAAACGGAGCAACTCCTCGCGCAGCGCGGATGACGTCCCGGCAAACCTTTGCTCTGCCAACATGGCCAGGAGCTTAGCCTGGGCGTCATCGTTCATGCGATAGACTCCGGGTCCGGTCAAAGCGCCAGTATCAAAATTGTCATTAACCAATTCGAGATGATCGCCTTCCTCAGCCGACAAGAAAGCCCGGTAACGATCCAGTGTGGCATTAAAGCTCTGCTCGAACATTTTCTCCGTTTGCGGCGTGGGCGTCCGGAGTTCGAGCACTCTGAGCGGCCCAAAGTTTGGTATCAGTTTATAGAGGAGGGCCAGAAACTTCTCGCCAACGGTTGGTTGTTGATAACTCCTGCCCCATTCCTTCTCGTAGCTTGCGCGGGAAAGGTTGTAAAGAAACTTCTTCCTCGTGATCCCCGGCGCATCTTTCTGGATTTCGTTTTTCTTCAGCGTCCAGGCAATGCGCGTAGCTTCTGGAATCTGTTTGCTGACGGCGCGGCGATAGGAACCCATCGCCTTGTCTTCATTGGGCAGCACCGCCTTTAGCGGCAGCCCATAGGTTTCCTGGAACGCACGCTCCAGCAGAGGGGTCGCCACCTGAAAGCCAATAAAATCGTGATAGCTGTCTGGAGCATAGCGCTCTTGCGCTATTTCCAGCACGTCAAAGCCAAACTCGGTTTTGACATGCGCAAGCGGGTTCTCCTCGTACGTTATGCTGTCGCCATACTTTTTCTTAAGCTTGGGATAGAGAAGAGGGACGGCACGGTTGGTCGCGAGAGGATGACCCCAGCTATCCGCGGCATAGTGAGAGAGTGCGCCCAGTGCAAAAGCATAATCATTAATGTCGTTCGATTCCCGCGCGTCGCGGAGGAGCGCAAGAACAAAATCCCCGCTTCTCACATAGTGGGCGAGATCGCTGAAAAAGACGCTCCCATGCGGATAATAGCCCAGGTCCTGAATAATCGCTCCACCGTAGGCGTACCCGTGTGCGTGACGCAGTTGGTCAGGTGTGGCATGTGGGAAGCGCTGGAGCAGGACTGCTTTGATGTCAGTATCCCAAGCAGAGTCGATGACGGCTTCATGAGCGAGCACGGAGTAGGCAGCACAGTAAGCCGGCCAGGATAAAAGCTGCGCGAGAACGCAACCCGCTACGAGACCAGTCCTCCAGAAAGTATGCATCTTGGCTGGCAAATCCCGGCTCAACCCCATGCCGATTATAACTGCAAACGCAGAAGGCCGATGATTCGCATAACATGATGGAGTCCAGTGTTCTGGCAGCCTATCTTCAAGGGCGGCTGCTGCGTAGTCTGAAAACTCTTCGACTAAGCTATCGTTTGCGTCTGTCTAATTTCCAAAGGGAGATCTATGTCTGATTTACAGGCTCGATTTGCTCAGGCTCAGCAGGACGTGAATGCTCTTGCCGCGCGCCCGGACAACAACACCTTGCTAAAGCTATACGCCCTTTATAAGCAGGCGACCGAAGGCGACGCTTCGGGCGAGCAGCCGGGCAGTTTTGACTTTATTCGACGCGCCAAATTCGATGCATGGAGCGCTATCAAAGGCACGGCTGCGGAAGATGCAATGCAGCAGTACATAGAACTGGTGGCGTCTCTAGGACGCTGAGTCTTCGGGGAAACGCCCCTTCGGCTGCGCAGGACAGGTCCGCGCCACACTTAGCGGACGACCAGCACTTCGCGGATATTGTCGCGGGCGAGGAAGAATTTAATCGAGGCGAAGTCGCGAAAGAGATTTTCAACGTGACGGTTATTGAAGACGCGCTGGAGGCGAGGCGACTGTTTTTCAGACGACGGCTGCCCTGGAATCGTGATGCGGATCTCCTGCATTTCCAGCATGTCGTTGCCGGTGACGTGATAGCGATAACAGGTGGAGTCGGAGCCGGCGTCGCGGGTATGAAAAAACGCGAGAAGCAATCCGCCCGGCTTCATCACGGACCACATGCGCTCGATCGTCGGCTTGACGAGGCTTTCTTCCATATAGTCGGCGAGGTTCCAGCAGAGCACAATATCGAATTGGCCGTTGGAATAAAGCAGATTTTCTTCGAGAAATTTCTTGGTGTCGACAACAGGGTTGCCGGAAGTGTCGGTCGAGCGCAGAGCCGGGTCGAGGGAAGCGCGGAGCAAATCCTCGCTGTAATTCTTGTGCCCCTGTCCGGTAAGGAAAGAGATATTGTTGGCTGAGGTCGCGCCCACATCGAGCACGCACAGGCCTTCCTGCGAATTGAGGACGCGCGAAATTTCGCCGACGCCACTGGACCGACGCTTGAGTTTTTGCGGGCTTGCCGCCGTGGCAGCCTGGTTTGACGATCCCCAGAAAAATCTCATCAGGTTGTTTGAAACCGTTGGCATTAGAACTCACACAGTCGAGTGACTCGACCTCAACGCGACTTCTTACTAATGTTACCGCAGGGGCTAAAGCCCCCACTTTTCAGGCCCCTTACGGCACGCCTGAAGCCGTGCCCTACCTAAAACTGTATTGGTGGAAGGGCGAAATCCCCCGGCGAACTCCTATGCGATCTTTACGATGCCGCGCCCTTACCGATTTCCTTCTGAATATCAACTTTGCCTTTGAGGAACGCGCCTTCCTCAATAGCGATGCGCTGGGTGGTGACGTCGCCGTTGACGACGGCGGTTTTACGCAGGTCGAGACGGTCGGAAGCGATCAAGCTGCCCTCCACCTTGCCCAGCACCACAATCGATTTCGCTGTAACTCCAGCCTTAAGATTGCCTGACGGTCCAATTGTCAAACTGTGATTGCGAAGGTCGATGTTGCCTTCCACCTGACCATCAATATATAAATCCTCGGATCCCGACAGTTGGCCTTTGATCACGACCGATTTTCCGATCATGGCGACCTCTCTGCTCGGTGAAACATTCGTTTCCGGATTAACCATGCCATCGCCTCCGACTGCTTGCGCCCAAAGCTGCGTTGCCTGCCTTGTGATTGTAAATCATTGCGCATCGCAGCATCCGACACGGCCCATTGGGATGCCCAGTCCCCTTTAAGTTAGCACGATCGCGAGTGCCTCCCAAAAAGCAACGCGCGGGTTTGTTACCATCGTCATAACGGAATGAATTTGTCGAAAGCAATCTCCTCAGTCGTCGACCGTTTCGGACGGATGGCTCTCGTTGCGGTTTTGATGAGCGTTGCGAGTTTGGCCCAGGCTGGCTCAGCCTCGTCTCTTGACCCAGCCGAAGTGGTGCGCAAAGCCGTGCAAAATGAGGTCAAGGAATCGAACGCCCCGTCTGCGCACTTCATGTTCCGCGGCATAAAGACAACCCCCACAGGTTCGACGACCAGGCTCTACGTTGAGACCGGCGAGGCGACCGCTGGGATGATTGTCGCTTATGACGGAAAAGTGCTGACCTCGGAACAAAGGCAAAGCGAAATACGGCGACTGGAACGGTTCACTGGGAATCCAGAGGAGTTGCGCAAGAAGAAGACGCAGGAGCACGACGATGCCGAGCGGACTTTGCGGATTGTACGCGCGCTGCCGGATGCATTTACATACGAATACGCGGGCGAAGTTCCAGGTTCGGCGGGAGTGGGGCGCGTGGGCGATCCGCTGGTAAAGCTAAAGTTTCGGCCCAATCCGAATTACAGACCGCCGTCGCACGTGGAAGAAGTGCTGACCGGTATGGAAGGCGATTTGTTGCTCGATGCGGTGCACTATCGTATCGCCAGCATTGATGGCACGCTGTTCAAAGAGGTCGGCTTCGGCTGGGGCATTCTAGGCCATCTCAATCGCGGAGGGCACTTTCTGGTTCATCAGGAAGCGGTTGAGGACAATCTCTGGGAAGTTTCAAGTATGGGCCTGAGGTTCACGGGGAGGATTTTGCTGGTGAAGAGTCTCTCTATCGATTCGACGGAGGTATTTAGCGACTTCCGGCGAGTGGCAACGGATTTGACGTTTGCGCAGGCGGTCGAGGTATTGAAGAAGCAGGAAACGAGTGCGGCGCAAAGTGCGGGAGGCGCGAACGGGGGACGGAAGTAAGTTCTATCAGCGTTGAGCGACGCTTTTCCCGCAGAGATTTCGGGCGGCGCGGCTGCTAGAACCGCCGGCGAGCGTCGGCGCTACGGTCGAGGTTCGGTGCGCAAGCGAGGGTTGGAGGGATGCAAAGTCTCTCGAAAAATTCCGAACCCACTCAGTTCAATAATTCCAAACTACTCAACAATTCCGAGCTGCTCATTTCAGCACTAACTCATTTCAGCACCACCGGTACGGGCTGGTCGTAAGGCTGGATAGACACAGCCAGAGACTTGCGCCGATCGAAATCTTCTTTGGTAACTGGGAAGCTCACCAGGATGGTTCCGTTCTTTTCGGTTCCGGGCGGGAGTTTGGTTTCAGGCGAGAGGGGCGGCTCGGAGCTCTGTTTTAGAGAAGGGAAGAGCTGATAGTAACGATCAAGATCGACGGCGGAGGCGGCTTCGTCTTCGTAGGTGTGGCCGTCGGCGGCGGTGAGTTGTGCTGTGAGCGAACGAATCCAGAGTGGCTTCTCCGCGCTGTTGCGCAAGTTGAAAGTGATGGCGGCCAGCGTCATGGCAGGCGTTTGGCCGGGAAGCTCCACGGAAGCAACGAAGCGGATGGAGCCGGCTCCCTGGGGCTTGGGGCGCTCGTGGAAAGCAATGATGGCGACGATGACGGCGACGATGGCGATGGAGATAAGCACGATGCGGGCCGGAGGGAGATTGCGTTTGGCGGTGCCAAATTCATCGCCAATATTGAAGTTGGTGATGGGTGCGGGCGCCGCTGCGGCGGACGCCGTGGGAACGGGTTGCTCAGGAGCGTTCTGATCGGAGATGAACTGGTCGGGGTTGGGCGCGTCCGGCATGGCTTGATTGTAGACGAGGCGGGAAGGTCTGCACGCGGAGGCTTGTTGAGTCCAATTTGCTTTGCTCGAACGGCCCGGGCCGGAAGTGCACAGCGGATGGGGATTGACATGGGTACGGGGCAGTGACTTCGGTTACCTTGCCGGGTGTGACGCGTGCTGGCAGGATGCAAGAGAGTTCTCTTGGAGGTAATCTGCGGTGAAACGCACAAACATTTTCGCGGCGCTCGGATGCGCGCTTCTGGTCTTCTCTCTGGTGGGTTGTGGGTCGACCAACAAACTCCAGTCGATTACACTTACCGCCTCCCTGATTGACGGCGTGCCCCCGTCGACGCAGACCGGTATCTACAATCTGAACGGCGATAGCTCGACCATCCAATTGCAGGCGATGGGCGAATACAGTAATAGCAAAAGCGTTGATTTGACGAACAAGGTTACGTACACAGTGGTTGTCGATCCAAATTACAATCAAGGCTACCTGCATGGGGTGCTTGGAACACTGATTCCTCCTTGTCAGGCTCCTTCATCCCCGAGTGCTCCACCCTGTCCTGATCCGTCCTCCCCGCCCTTCACCAGCGGGACCGTCGAATATAGTCAGACTGGGTTGATCACCGCCGTGGAACCGGCAGTTTGTACGTGGGAGCAGAGTGGATCGTTTTTCATAGGAGCTTATGAAGTTACAGCTTCACTCGACGGCGTTACCTCTCAGCCTGTCATTATTCCGGTCGCGTCGGAGGCGGGTCCGTGGGCAGGCGGAGCGTGCGGGCCAACGTCTTAACGACTGGTTGCCGACCAGGAGCGTTTGAGTATTGCGGGGACGGCTGCTTGGCCGTCCCCGTTCTGATTTCGTAACAAAAACAGTCCTTCACGTTTTCTTGTTGCTCCCGACTGGAGGAGCGCGCACAATCCCCGTATAATCTATAGTTTTGCCACAGGGCGCTAGGAATGTGTATGGTTAATTGTGTTAGCCACGAACGTGGAGACGGAATGAGAATTCGGGCCGGAGTTGAAGTATCGGGACAATCCGATATTGGGTGCCTGCGGAAGAACAACGAAGATTCTTTTGGCTATTGGGAGCCGGACGAGGACGAAGACTTTGCCCGTCAAGGCCGCCTGGCGGTCGTGGCCGACGGCATGGGCGGATACGAAGGTGGCCAGGAGGCGAGCCGTCTGGCGGTCGATACGCTGGTCGAGAAGTATCGCAACCACGGTGGGAGCGACCCGCGGCAGGCGCTGATTGATGGTTTGCAGGCAGCGCATGAGGAGATACGCCGCTATGGGACGGTGCACCCGGAGTTGCAGGGGATGGGGACGACATGCACGGCAGCGGCGATTGTCGGGGACGCTCTCCATTATGTGCATGTGGGCGACACGCGGCTCTATTTGATCCGCGACGGGCGGATTACACAGGTGACGCGGGACCATTCCTATGTTGGCCGGCTGGTAGAAGCGGGAATGATCAGCCGCATGGAAGCGGAGCGGCATCCGCAACGCAACATACTGACGGCGGCCCTGGGAACGGCGCCGGAACTGATGATGGATGCACCCGGACTCCCGGAGAGGTTGCGTCCGGACGACGTAATCGTGATCTGCTCCGATGGGTTGTGGGGGCAGGTGCAGGACGAGGAGATTCTGGACGCAGTGAAAAAACACAGCGTAGAAGACGCGGGCCGGGATCTGATCGAACTAGCCCGGCAACGCGGCGGCCCGGATAACATCACGGTGAATATTCTACGGTTGCATTGAGCGAAGGCCCCGAGGGGACGATCTAGCCCTAGCGGGCGCTGAGTCTTCCTTCAATGGGACGAGCGTGCCTTTTTTTGCAGAAAGCGCACAAGTCTTGCAGCCAGCGCTGAAACTTCCTTCCCAGGTGTTCCTCTACATCACTGAAAAGAAAAGGCGATAAAGCGATCTTATATTTTGCGCTTTGGCAATGTTTTTGCTGTGTCTATAATGCCGATAGAATCCATAGATTTAATCGAAGCTGGGAATCATGAAAATCTCGCAAAAAGGTCTTTATGCGTTACAGGCAATGATGATGCTGGCGCGGCACTACCCGGCGGGCGCCATACGAATTCGGGATATCGCTTATGAAGCCGGGCTGCCGGAGAAATTCCTGGAGCTGATCCTTCTGGAATTGAAGAATGCGCGCATCGTGGAAAGCGTGCGGGGCGCTAAAGGCGGGTATCGATTGCGGCGCGCGCCGTCGGAGATCCGGCTGAGCGAAATCATACGGCTGATTGACGGCCCACTGGCTCCGTTTGGAGATGCGGAGCAGTTACGTGTGCTGATCGGCCGCAATGACGACCACCGGACGCTCTACAAGGTATTTCTGGAGGTGCGGGATGCGGCAGCCAGAATTCTGGACGGTACGACTCTGGCGAATCTGGTGGGGAGCGATTCTCCGGCAACGGGCAAGGCCCAGACACGCAAGAAAAAGAAGGCGGATGTGAGCGTTCTACCAGTGGGCGCGTCGGCGGGTGGGCATCAGTCTCACGACTAGGCTGGCGCAGGGCTGGAAGTTTCTGCGCTTGGTCAGTGGGTTTGCCGCCATCAGGCTGGCTGCGTCGCAGGGGAGCTGGAGCCCGCGGGCGGCGAGTAATCATCTTCTTTTTTTGAACGCGAGCAGGCCTTGGGGCTGCCCGCGGGCAGAAGGGGCAAGGCCCATCTCTACCGGACTTTCACTTTCCTCGAAATTCATTTCTAATGCTGCCTCATGATTCGAATTTTGGGGCTGTTGGCTATTTCTCTGCTTGCCAGGGCAGCGTTTGCCGCCGATAAGGACGCAGATCGCCAGAATAATACCGATCGACTAATAGCGGAGGCGCTCAAGCCTTCGGCGATCAAAACCAATCTCCAACGGCTGACCGATGAAGTGGGCGGGCGCGTGCCGGGGACTCTGGCATTTCAGCAGGCGGTGAATTGGGGGCTTACCGCTTTCAAAGATGCGGGCGCGGACAGCGTTCACACAGAGGAATTCACAATCCAAAATTCATGGTTGGAGGGCGCGACCGAGATGATGGGCGAGCTCGATTCGGGCTCTAGGTTCCGCGTGAAGGCAGTGTCGGTGGCATGGGCGCCGGCCCTGGCGGCGGTGAAACATATGCCGGTCGTGTTTGTGGGGATGGGATCGGTTTCGGAATTTGCGCAGGCAGGAAGCGTGGAAGGGAAGATCGTGCTGGTTGACAGCAAGGTGCTCGCGACCTGGGACGATCTTTTTGGCGAATACGAACGAGCGCCGGGGGTGATCGATAGGGCCGTGAAAGGAAAGGCCACGGCCATCGCGTTTATTGCGACGCGCGAACATGGCATCTTGTACCAGCATGCAAACTCGGTGCAGGGCGAGCTCGACAGGATTCCGCAGGTGATGGTAGCGCGAGAGGATGGAGAGCGGATGGCGCGGCTGCTGAAGAATGGCGTAGCTGTGTGGGCAGATCTTGCCATTCCAAACAAAGTTGGCGGCCCGATCAAAAGCTGGAACGTGGTCGGCGAAATTCGTGGACGCGAAAAGCCGGATGAATTTGTGGTGCTGGGCGCGCATCTGGATTCATGGGAACTGGGAACGGGCGCGCTCGACAACGGCTGTAATGCGGCGCTGGTCATCGATGCGCTGCGGGCGATCAAGGCGAGTGGCCTGAAGCCGCGGCGGACGATCCGGTTCATTTTGTTTTCGGGGGAAGAAGAAGGGATGATCGGGTCGCGGGAGTACGCGGTGGCGCATCGCAGCGAACTCGACAAGGCGGCGGGAGTGGTTGTGTTCGATGCCGGGACAGGGAAGACGACGGCATTCTCGGTGGGCGGGCGGAAAGATGTGGCCCAGGCAGCGGCTCCGATGGTGGCTCCGCTGGAACGGTTTGGCGCAAACAAATTGTTGGAGACCGCGGACTCCGGAACGGACCATTACGACTTCATGCTTGAGGGCGTGCCGACGTTTGTGGCGGAGCAGGAAGAAGCCAATTACATGGAGAATTACCACGCCACGACCGACACGTTCGACAAGGTGGACTTCGCACAACTGAAAAAGCATGTGGCGGAGGCTGCGGCGCTGACTTTTGCGCTTGCCGATGCGGAGGGGCGAGTTGGTCCGCGGCTGAACCGCACGCAGATCGAAGAGACGCTGCGGGAGACTCATCTGGATGAAGAGATGAAACAGATGGGAATGTGGGACGAGTGGTCGACGGGAAAGCGGGGGAGACTGGAGTAAAGCAGGTGTCAGGCCTTAGGTCTCAGGTCTCAGGAAAATCACGGACAGGTCGGAGGAAGGGAATGAGAGGCCAATAGGGACCACGAAGACTACAAGCAGTAAGGACTTTTCCTGAGACCTAACAGCTGAGACTGCGACTTATCGTAAGATTTCTTGTGCTCTTGTTTTGGATTCTCTTCAATCTGTTCGTTATCGCGATGCTGGCGCTGGATCTTGGCGTGCTTAATCGGCGCGCGCATACTCCACGGCTCCCGGAGGCGCTCGGGTGGTCGGCAGCATGGATTGGGCTGGCGGGCGCATTTGCCGTCGCAGTGTTCTTCTGGCACGGGCGCGTGGAGGCCCTGCAATTTGTAACCGGCTACGTCATTGAAATCACGCTCAGCGTCGACAATCTCTTCATATTTCTTGTCATCTTCAGATATTTCAAAGTGCCGGGCGAGCATCAGCACAAGGTGTTGTTCTGGGGAATTCTGGGGGCGCTGGTGATGCGCGGCGTGTTTATTGCCGCCGGAGTTTCGTTGATCCGGCGCTTTGACTGGATCGTCTATGCGTTTGGAGCGCTGCTGATTTATTCGGGACTGAAGTTGCTGCGGCAAGGCGATCAACAGATTAATCCGGAGAATAATCCGGTGCTGCGTTTAGTCCGGCGAGTGTTGCCAATCACAGACCAATATGAGGGCGGACGATTTTTCACCCTCAGACTGGGCGGCGGATTAACCGGCAAACACGCGCTGTACGCGACTCCGTTGTTTGTGGTGCTGCTGGTGGTGGAGACGTCCGACATTCTGGTGGCGGCGGATTCGATTCCGGCGGTGCTGGCGGTCACGCTGAACGCGTTCGTTGTTTACACGTCGAATGTATTTGCGATTTTGGGGCTGCGCTCAATGTACTTTGTACTGGCGGAAATGATGGATCGGTTTCATTACCTGCATTACGGACTTTCGGCGGTGCTGGTGTTGATCGGGCTGAAGATGATTGGGTCCCATTATGTAAACGTGCCCACCGAATGGACGCTGGGGATCGTGCTGGCGGTCCTGGGCGGGTCGATTGCGGCGTCGTTGGCGCGGCCTCCTATGCGCGGGAACTCCCGTGAAGGTTGATTGTGGAACTGACAGAAACGGTTTTAACCACGGGGCACACCGAGGAACAAGGGGTTCGAGTCGTCTGTGATTTCGGGTTTCAAAGGTCCGGTTCAGCTATGATCGACGAATAACCATGATTCGCATTCCAGTTACGACGGCTTCGCGCTCTTATGACGTGCTGATTGGCAGCGGGCTCGTGGAGCGCGCGGGGGAGACGCTGGCAAGCCTCCTCGCCGGCAGGCGCGCGTTTGTGGTTACTGTGCCTCCGGTGCGCAAGCGGTGGGCGAATGCTCTTTTGCAATCGCTGAAGACGGCGGGGATCGAAGCAAGCTTGCTTGAGATGCCCGATGGCGAGCGCTCAAAGCGGCTGGCTACGCTGGAAAAATTGGCAGAGAAGCTGGTCGCTTTGGGAGCGGATCGGAGTTCGACGCTGATCGCGCTGGGCGGGGGTGTGGTCGGCGACGTGACTGGATTCCTGGCCTCGATTTACATGCGAGGAGTGGATGTGATTCAGATACCGACGACCGTGCTGGCGCAGGTGGATGCGGCGATTGGCGGGAAAACCGGCGTCAATCTGGTGTCGGGGAAGAATCTGCTGGGAACGTTTCACCAGCCGCGGGCTGTGCTTGCGGACCCCGAGGTGCTGAAGACGCTTTCAGCGCGCGAATATCGAGCGGGGCTGTATGAGGGATTGAAGTGCGGCATCATCGGAGATGCGGGGTTGTTCCGGCTGTTTGAAGAAAGGCACAAGGAGCTTCTGACGCGCGAGCCGGAAGTGATTGAGAAGGTAATCGCCGACTCGGCGAAGCTGAAAGCCTCGGTGGTGAGCGCGGATGAGCGCGAAGGGGGGATGCGGCAGGTGCTCAATTTGGGGCACACGATTGGACACGCGCTCGAAGCGGAGACTGGATACAAGCTTCTGCTGCACGGGGAGGCGGTTGGGTGGGGATTGCTGGCTGCCACTCACATTGCGCTTTCGACGGGCAAACTCGATAGCGTGACGGCGGGGCGCATCATGAATGCCGTACTGAGTTTGGGGGAACTGCCGCGCATGGATGTGAAAACTGCGAGCATCTTGAAACGGCTGAAAGCGGATAAGAAAACGCGGCAGGGAGTTGTGCATTTCATTTTGCCGCGCGAGATTGGGAAAGTCGAAATTACGAGCGAGGTGGCCGAGGCAGCTGTGCGCGGGGCGGTGGAAGAGATCCGCAAGCTGGCGAAGTAGCGATGAGCAGAATAGGAACAATAAACAAGTTCCTGGGGGCGCGGCGGAGAACGGATTCCTCCCTGCGGTCGGAATGACAAGACAATAATGAACGCAGCGGAGAAAGATAGGGTGGTGGGAGCGTCGCCGGTGGGGGCGTCGGATCGCGAATCGGCGGCGAAAGCCGTGCAAGAGATGTTCACGTCGATTGCGCCGCGTTACGATCTGCTCAATCACATTCTTTCATTCAATATTGATCGTTTGTGGTGGTGGCGGACGGCGCGGCGGTTTGACGCGATTTTGAAGCGGCCGGGAGCGCGAGTGCTCGATTTGTGCTGTGGGACTGGAGATATGGCGTTCGCGGTGCGCCGGCGCGTGGGAACTGGTGACGCGAAGGTTCTGGGAGCGGATTTCTCGCACGCGATGCTGCAGCGGGCGTCGGCCAAGGGACGTGCAGCGAGCGCCGGAAAAAGCGGCGGGCAAGGCGAGACGGGGCAAGCCCCGTCTCTACGGTGGGTTGAGGCGGATGCGCTGCGATTGCCATTTCCCGACGGGAACTTCGATCTGGTGACTTCGGCGTTCGGCTTTCGCAACCTGGCGGATTACGATGCCGGGCTGCGCGAGATCGCGCGCGTGCTGCGGCCCGGCGGGGAATGCGGCATTCTGGATTTTGGCGAACCGCGCGGGTTGATTGGCGAAGTGTATCGCCTATATTTCAAAAAAGTGCTGCCGGCAATTGGGACGCTGATCTCGGGCGTGCGCGGTCCCTATGCCTACTTGCCGGCATCGGTGGAGCGCTTTCCCACTCCCGAGGAAATGACGGCGCGCATGAGGCAGGCGGGTTTCAGCGAGGCTTCGTGGACTCCTTACACGATGGGTGTAGCGGGCCTGTATTGGGGCAGGAAGGCGTAACGTCGGAGGGGATTCCGTCGGTCGGAATGACAAAGGGCAAGCCTCAGTTGAGCGGGCAGGGATCCTTCGACTGCGCGAGACGCGCGCTTTGCGCTTATCTCGCTCCGCTCAGGATGACACTTAGATCAGGATGACGCTGGATATTATTCCACAACGAATCGGTGTAGGGATCAGGATGATGCTGGAGTGTTCTGGAAGGAATCAGTGTAGGCTTCGAGGTTCGTCTTCGCGATTACGCTCTGGTAGTCCTTGCCCAGGAAGGCTTTCAGGCGGTCGGTGTTCATGATGTATTGGCCGGTCATATAGGGGACGGCGTCGGGTGGAATCGCCGAGATGTTGCGGTTCCAAAGAAATTGCAGAATCTGGCGCATGGCCCACTTGCCGGGGACGCGCAACAGTTTCGCTTGTGCGGTCTGGATGCACTGTGCGAAGGTCATGGATTCGCCGCGGCCAGCGACGTTTAGGATCGTGAGCCTCTGCGGTTCCGGTTCGCGCTTTAGGAGCCATGCAATCAGCCGCGCCATGTCATCGACGTGGACAAATTGGATCTGGTTGTCAAGGTATTGGCGGCCATACGGCAACATGCACGGAAGGCGTTTGCCTGCCTGGCGCATGCGGGTGGCGCGCTCCCCCTTGCCATTGGGCGTGCCTCGAAACGCTCCCATCAGATAGTTCTCCACCGTAGCGCCAGCAAAAATGTGAGGGCGGAGAATGAAGACGCCGCAGCCGCGGAGCGAGGAGGCGCGCTGCTGGACAACCCGATCGCTTTCCTTTTTGTGGATTGCGTAGGGCAGCGTGTGGGCATTGAGGGGAGCGTCTTCGGTAACGGCTCCGGGCAGATCGGAACCGTAGGCGGACACGCTGCTGGGAAAAATGAAATGACGAACCATGTCTTCCGCAGCTTGTGCAGCGGCCCGGTTTGCCTCGGTAATGGCCTCCATCACACGGGCGGTGCCGGCGACGTTCACTTGCCACATGCGGTCGATATCGATGATGCCGGTTCGTTGAGGATCGATTACAAACGCGAGATGAACGACGGCGACCGGTTTAACCTCGCGGAGAAGCAAGTGCAGATGGCGGGTTGATTCCTCGCGGCTGAGGTCGAGAGGGAGGAAGCGATCCACGGGCGCAGTGGGAGGCGTGATATCCACGCCTACCACCGCGTATCCCGAGAGATGCTCGAGGAGCCGACAGCCAAGATTGCCGGAAACGCCGGTGACCAGGATGGTTGGCTTCGACGTTTCCATTTAGTCGCGGTCGTCATCCTTTGCGTGCGGAGCGGCCGGAGTACCGGGCGCTCCCGGACGGCGCGGGGGCATTTGCATACCGGCGGGACCGCGGGCAGGGCCGAAATAGGCGTCATTGAAGTCGGTGTTGTTCTGGAATCGCTGCATCGCTTCGCGATAGTGCTGCGAGGAAAGCTGATTCTTAATCTCCGTCTTCACGCTGTCGACCGGCAGGGTGGTCTTGCTTATTAGCTTGTAGATATAGTTGCCGCTGGGATCGTTGATGACCTCGGAAATCTCATCGACCTTGAGTCCCATCACCGACTGTTGGGAGGCCGGGAGGCTGGTCTTGCGGACATGCTCCATTTTGGTTGGTGGAGGATTGCCGGGCAGTCCGGCAGCGGTGAATGCGGCTTTCTCGAGTTTATCGGGATCCTCACCCTTTTCGAGGCGAGCGCGAATCGCGACCGCTTCTTTTTTCATCGCTTCCTCGCCCTCCTTTTCCTGTTCTTCAGGGCTCAGCTGTTTGGTTTTGGGCTTGGACTCGGCGTCGGCAGCCGCGCCCTTGGCAGCACTCTTGGCTGGCGTGGCAGGCGGGGGAACGCGCTTGGTGTGAGGAACGAAGATCTTTACGAAAGTGGCTTCCTCATAGTTGGCGGCGTTCTGCGTGTAGTAGTCCTGGATTTCCTGATCGCTGATGTTGGCGGAATCGGTCTGAAGCGCCTTCGTGAACTCCTGGGCGAGAATCTGCATACGGGCCAGCCTCAGGGCCTCATCAAAATGCGGAGTCTTTTCGAGTCCGCGCTTCTCGGCCTCGGTGGACATGGTCAACACCTGGGAGTAACGAGTGGCGAACTGTCGGCGCATGGCAGGGGCCATACCGGGTTGAATATTTTCTACAATTTTTTCGAATTGAGCTTTGGTGATTAGCGTTTTACAGGCATCGCCTTTCTGTGTGGTATCGGCACAGAGACCCTTAATGGTGAGCACTGCATCGTCCGGGTTGACTTTGGGTGGTTCGGGCGCGGCCGGGGTCTCGGCGGGTGTACTCGCGGCGGGCGCGGCAGGGGCAGCCGCCTGGGGCTGGGCGCTCGGGGCTCCCTGAGCCGGAGGCTGCGGTTGCGGGGTTTGCGCGCAGACAATTGCGGCAAGGAAAAGACACACTAACAGCTGAAGACGCATGTGACTGGATCCTCCAAGAATATTTGCGATAAGCACATAATCGTAGCATGGCGGGTGCAAGGTGGCGCAAGAGGTGCCGGTTGGCGTGTAGATGCTCCAAGATAATGTCACCCCTTAACGGCAACGAG
>JBAVYO010000405.1:0-13140 GCA_049698855.1 Terriglobales bacterium | reverse complement strand
TTCCTATGAAATTGATGGTGGACTGGCGCTCTTTTCGCGCCACCGGTTTTCTGATCCTGGCGGTCTGCGTTCTTAGCTCTGTTTTGCTGGCCAGCGGTCCCTGGCAGGTCATTGGGCCCGAGGGCGGCGACGCCCGCAGCCTGGCCTACGACGCTCACAACCCCGACCACATTTATCTGGGGACCTCAACTGGCCAGATGTTTTCAAGCAATGATGGCGGACGCACCTGGTCTCGCCTGGCCCACCTCGGTGGCGACGACTACGTTCTCGATCACATCGTCGTCGATCCCCAGAATTCGGATCGCGTCTACGTCTCTGCATGGAGCACCTCCAGCCAGCAACTCGGCGAAATCTTTCGCACTCGGGATGGTGGCCACACATGGGAGACTTTGCCGGTCATGCATGGCAAATCCATCCGCGCGATGGCCATGTTTCGCGGCGATTCCGACGTCCTTGTAGCGGGAGCGCTTGATGGCGTCTATCGCACCAAGGACGGAGGCAATTCCTGGGAGCACTTGTCCTCCACCGAGGTTCATAACGTCGAATCGATTGCCGTCGATCCGAAAGATCCGAATACTGTGTACGCCGGGACATGGCATCTGGCATGGAAGACATCCGATGCCGGTGCCAACTGGCAGCACATCAATAAAGGAATGATCGACGACTCCGATGTCTTCTCTGTGATCGTCGATCACGACAATCCGCAGGTGGTTTTTGCCAGCGCATGCTCGGGCATCTATAAGAGCGAATCCGCCGGCACCCAGTTCTCGAAGATTCAGGGCATTCCCTTCACCGCTCGCCGCACGCGCGTGCTGAAGCAGGATCCCACCAACGAAAACATTGTTTACGCCGGAACTACGGAAGGCCTCTGGAAAACTGTCGATCTCGGCAAGACATGGAAGCGAGTATCGGGCGAAGAAGTCGTCGTCAATGACGTCTTCGTTGATCCACGCAACTCCAATCACGTCCTTATCGCCACAGACCGCAGCGGAGTCATGGCTTCGATGAACGGAGCGGGTACTTGGGAAACTTCCAACCACGGGTACGCGCACCGTTATGTGTCGGCGTTGCTGGCCGACAACCAGAATACCAACACGCTGTTTGTCGGTCTGGTCAACGACCGCGAATACGGCGGTGTCTTCTACTCGAACGATAACGGACAACACTGGATGCAGAAGGCTGCCGGCCTGGGCGGGCGCGACGTGTTTGCTTTGAAGCAAACGCCCGACGGCACATTGGTCGCCGGCACCAACCGCGGGATTTTCTCTCTCGATCGCAACGGCACGCAATGGCATCCCATGAACGTGGTGGCTATCGAAGACACTAAGACGGTTCATCCCAAGGGCAAGAAGGCCGTCACGACCACGACGTTTACGAAGTCGGAACTTGAAGCCCGGGTCAACGACCTGGAACTTGATTCGGGACGCTGGCTGGCAGCCACAACGGCCGGCATCTACTTCAGCAAGAACGAGGGCAAAACCTGGCAAGGCGGCCGCGTGCTTGCGCAGCAGGATTTCGTCAGCGTGCGCGCGCACAACAATACGGTCGTCGCCGCGACCCGCTCTAGCGTAATGATCTCCAATGATGGCGGCGAGAAGTGGCAGCAGGCCAGCCTGCCTTCCTACGTAGTCGGCATCCGCGGCGCGGCGATTGTCTCCGACACGCATTTCCTCATCGCCGCTCGCGAGGGCGCGTACCACACCACCGACGGCGGCGCGACCTGGGAACACATCGTCAATGGACTGCCCGCCAAGGACATCACCTCCGTCAGCTTCGATTCCGCGCACCAACGCCTGCTCGTCACCAGCGATCAGACGGGCGTGATCTTCGAGAGCAAGGACGGCGGACGCAGCTGGCAGCGCGGCCCCGACAGCGGATACCCGCTGCGGCGCGTCAGCATCGTAGGCGGACGCTACATCGGCGCAACGCCGTTTGACGGCGTCATCGTCCAACCGGAGGACGAATCCATCAGCGCCAGCCGAGGCGGATCGGAGTAGCAGCCAGAACATTAAGACCCACCTGAGCGCCGCGGGTTTGCGAGCGTTCAGGTGGGTTTGTTGTGTTCATTTCTTTTTTGGCGCTTTCCTGCCCGCGTGCATTTGAGAATCGCTCTCGATCAGATGATGGCTCGCGCGTGAATCGAGATCGAGCCCATAGAACTTCTTCAGCTCCCGAATTCGCGCCAGCGACTCAGGGCTGAACGGCGTCTTGCCGTCAAAGGCATGCAAGACGATACCTTCCAGCAGATCGCCCAGCGTCATGTCGCGATATTCGGCGAACCCCTTGAGCACTTTCAGGATGCGCTTCTCCATCCGCACGCCTGTCTGCACCCGCTCCACTACCCAGCTAGTATTGTGTACCATGGTACCAATATACCATAGTACCAATATTGCCGGCTCGGGAAAAAGGAGTGGCTCGACGGACGCCTGCTCGCAGTCAAATTGGCACGCTTCTCGGGAAAATGGCGGCTTGAGGTTCGCGCGGAATATCGTATCCAGCTCTGGCAGCCCCTTCGGCTACAATCTCATCCATGCCCGGCATGTGGCCCCGCATTGCGTTTCCAGTCGCTTTTGCCATCACTCTGGCATTCACCCTTGCCTGTAGCCGTCCGACCGCGCTCCCCGATTCGTCCAGCAATGCCCCAGAACTTCCATTCAATCGTGGATCGCGGCCGTCCGCTTCTTCCGATCCCTCCCTCGTGCCCTTCGCCGCGCGGCTTTCCGAAGGCACGTTTTTGACCGTCCGCCTGAGCAAACCGCTCTCCAGCGCTTCTGCGCACGCAGGAGACAGTTTCGAGGGCACGGTCGACGATCCGATCATGGTCGACCAGCAGACCCTTCTTCCGCGTGGAACGCCGGTCAGCGGTCGCGTTCTCGACGCCAAACCCTCTGCTGGCCTCCGGAATTCCGGTTACCTGCGGATCACTCTGGTCAGCGTCAATTCCGGCGGCAAAACTCTTCTCGTGGATACCTCCAGCATTTTCAGTAAGGGCGCGCTGCCGAGCGACCACCCTTCCGCCGGCGCCCCCCCGCCGATCGTCGGTGACGTCGTATTCACGCCAGACCGCCGACTGACCTTCCGCCTTGCCCAATCTGTGGATCTCCCGTAGTACATTTCCACAAATGCTCGCGGCGGTTGGGAGGCAGGCTGTCAGCTGTCTAGCCGTCAGCTCTCAGCCGTCAGCCGTCGGTAAAATCATAGTTTCCCCGCTTCATGTTGCTTCGGTTACCATCCTTACTACTGGCATCTTTCACCATGAAATGATCGCTATATCCGAAGTACCTCAGGTAAGACATTAGGGTTACCTCGTTCTGCATCCCTGTGTGTATAGGCATCCCGATTCGACTTCACTGCTTGCCCATTTTGGAATTCCCGCACCTCCTTTACAGGGGACTGGTAGCGATTCATCACAAAAATGGAGTGATGGCGGACACTTAGCTCTAATTCCCTTCGCGGTACACTTTTTCCGAATCAGATTGGCGCGGGTCATTCGCGGAAAAGCCCTCCCAGCTTGGAATCGCGAATCCCGCACCATTTGCGGCTTCTCCGGCCGCATGGCGGCGAATCCGGCTTGGGGCTACGTCACGAACACAGGTATCTAATGCAAACATCAAATGCATGCACGACCTTAGTCTCGACTGTTCCCGAGTCGCACCGCGTCCTTCGATTCCCTGACATTTGCGACGCGGCCGCAGTCGGGGTCGCGCTTTGCCATTTCGACGGACGAATTCTGGAAGGAAATGCCGTCCTGGCCCGTCTTCTCGGCTGTAAACAAGCGGAGCTCGCCGGTCTCGATCCCTGGAAGTTTAATGAGGACGATTCACCGGCGATTCGCTCGCTCACAGCATTGTTGCGCGGAGAGCGCGGCTCATTTGCCCTGGAAATGCCGTGCTGCCGGAGGGATGCATCCGGGTTTCGGGGACGCGTAAAGGTCTCGCTGGCTCGCAATGCTCGTCACGATCCCGCCTTCCTTGTCGTCTTGCTCGAAAACGTCACGGAAAGCACCCGTATCGCACAGCAACTTCACCAAGCGGAAAAGATGGAGACCATTGGGCGTCTCACCATAGGGATTGCCCGGGACTTCAACAACCTTCTAACCGTCTTCCTTGCCTATTGCGATCTGCTGCTTGCAAAGTTCGATTCGAGCGACCCGCTTCGGCGCAATTTCGAAGAAATGCACCCATCCGAATCGTCCGCTTGCAAAGACGACGGAGCACATTCCCGTTCACAGAATCCGCCGAACTTTGAATCCACCAATAATCCCATCACCCGATCCCCCGAATCCGGAGACCAGCCATGACCGCCACTGCCGCTTTAGCCCATAACTTGCCCGTACCGCTTCGTGCCGCGAATTTCCTCAACCTACTTATTGTTGACGAGGACCGCGCTATCCGCGAAGCCGCCACCGATGTCGGCCACTCGCTCGGCTTCAGCACCCACGTCGCCGACTCCCGTGACCATGCCGGCCGCCTTTTGGATAGCGCCAACATTGACGCCGTCCTGCTCGATCTGCGCTTTTCCAACAGCAACGGGCTCGACGCGCTCCACGACATCAGACGACAGCGCCCCGATGCCGACGTAATCGTTATCTCCAGCTTTGCCACCGTTCAGTCCGCCGTGGAGGCCATGAAGCTTGGCGCCTACGACTACATCGCCAAGCCGTTTAGCCTGCAGGAACTCCGTCTGCTTCTGGAGAGCGTTGCCGGTCATCTGCGGGTGAAGACCGAGAACCGTCTGTTGCGCGAGACCATTAAATCGCGCAACGGCTTCGGCAACATGATTGGCCGCTGTCCCGAAATGGAGAAGCTTTACCGCATCATTGCCAAAGCCGGTCAGAGCGCACACCCCGTTCTCATCCTCGGCGAAAGTGGCACGGGAAAGGAAATGGTTGCCAAGGCTATTCATGTGGCCGGCCCTCTCCGCAGCAAGCCGTTCATTCCGGTCGATTGCGGATCGCTGGTCCCGACACTGATCGAAAGCGAGCTTTTCGGCCACGTTCGCGGAGCCTTCACCGGCGCTACGGGCCCCAAAGACGGCCTGCTTGCGATTGCAGATGGCGGCACCGTGTTTCTCGATGAAATCGGCGAACTTCCCATCGACCTTCAAGCCAAACTGCTGCGAGCGATCCAGGAAAAAGAAATCCGTCCCGTCGGCAGCACCAAACAAGTTCCAATCAATGTGCGGATTTTGGGCGCAACCAATCGCGATTTGGAACAGGCCGTGACCGAGGGCACTTTCCGCCGCGACCTCTATTTTCGCCTCAACGTGCTCACGCTGCGCATTCCGCCGCTCCGCGAGCGCCGCCAGGACATTCCGCTGCTGGTTGCGCACTTTCTGGAGCGTATTGGGCGCGAATCGGGCACGGAAAAGACGATTTCCGACGACGCGCTCAAGCTTCTTCTTGGCTACGACTGGCCGGGCAATGTCCGCGAACTGGAAAACGCCTTGGGCCGCGCTTGTGTTGTCTCCAGCGCAGCCGAACTACAGGGCCGCGACTTGCCCACGCACCTCACCGGCGCTCCGAGGTCGCTTACCGCCGCTCCCACGAATGGAGTCGTCGCAATCTCTGAAATGGAAAAGCAATCGATCTTCAATGCGCTCGCCCAAACGAATGGAGACAAAATGTCCGCCGCTCGCCTGCTCGGCATCGGCAAAACAACGCTCTACCGCAAACTGAAGGAGTACGAAACGCAAGCGTGACACCCCCCGCACCTCCTAAGAACATTTCGGATCGCCAGCTCGCTTTTCCGCTACGCAGCGTGTGCCCCCACACATCGCGTTCTCTTTGCGAGGTGTGGGTTCCAGTTCTCATCTGTAGTGTCGCGCTAGCTCTGACACATACCGCGTGCCGATTGCTTCTGCGTTACCCTCAAGCCAGGACCGAAGACTTGTCTTGCCTGTAGGCGCTTCCTTTGAAACAAGCAGGTTCTGCATCAGTCCACTAATTTCGTCTTTCGTCAAGACCACGTCGTGAACCATCCAACCCAAGAGCCTCGATGCCGCCCACACGATCGACGGCGAGAGGTGTATGAACCGGCTACGGCTGCCCACCGTGTTGCGAATCAGCCGCACGAGATCGGAGTACGCGTAAGTCTCCGGGCCTACCGCGTCGATCACCGTGCTCTCCCGGCTAGAGCCAGCTGCTACTGCGAGTTCAGCCAGATCCTCCACGAATACAGGTTGCAGCCCATAGTCGCCCGCGCCTGGAATTGCAAAGAACGGAAACCGCCGCAGCAGCCACGCGATGTTATTGATTAGGATGTCTTCTTTCCCGAACACCACGGCCGGGCGCAGAATTGCGTACGAAAGCGAGGAGGATCGAATCGCGTCTTCGACCTCTGCCTTCCCTTTGAAATAGGGCAACAACGAACCGGAAGATGGGTTGGTAATACTCACGTGCACGATTCTCTTTACGCCTGCTTCTTCGGCTGCGCGGATCATCCGACGCGTATTTTCAACAGCCTTTGCATGATCCTGCTCCCCGTAGGCAAAGCGAATCCAATACGTGTTGTAGAGCACGTGCGCCCCTGCCATGCTTCTAGCAAGTCCACGCGCGTCCTGAAAGTCGAGCGGTGCCGATTCAATCGACGGGCCGGGCTGGGGATGGTTTGTCAGTGTTCGTACTCTTTCGCCCATCGCGACAAGTCGCCGGGCGATATACCCGCCCGTGAACCCGTATGCTCCCGTTACCACACTAAGAGCGCCACTCGCCCGTTCCATCATCGCCTCCCTCGCCGTTTTTGTGTACCGATCACCCTTTCATGTAGTTCAGATATTTCTGTCACTACAGAATCATCAAAGCAAAAAAAACATCTCACCGCGCGGTTTTCGAAGACAGCAACTTGCGAACCACGCCTCGCGCTTTCACCAGAGTTTTCAGTGTCGCCACCGGAAACTGATAGATGTCTCGGTACAGCAAGTCCACGTCGGAAAAGAACTCATAAATCTCCTGCAGCCGCTGCCTCGTATAGGCGTCTTCCGCATTTCCGGCGTGCAGCTCAGAAATACACAGCCGCAGGAGATCGATCGTAGGATCGATTTCCCGCTTTTTCCGCTGATCGATAATGATCCGGAACATCTCCCACACATCCTTGACCGACTCAAAGTGCTGCCGCCGGTCACCGAGTTCATGTACTGTCCGTACCAGCCCCCACCCCTGCAGCTCACGAATGCTTGTACTCACGTTCGAACGGGCCACGTTTAACAATGCGGCGATCTCCTCAGCCGTCTGCGGTGTGGAGGAAATATGAAGAAGTGCATGGATCTGCGCGACCGTCCGGTTAATTCCCCATCTGGCCCCCATCTCGCCCCAATGTAAGATGAACCGCTTTTTCACTGCATCCAATTGCGCCATATCAGTCATTTCTGTTGTAACAGAATTATGAGAAATGTTAATAGTAAATCTCCATCCGTTATCCTCGGGGATAAATGGTCACATAGTAGCCAAATACATTGCGCTCCTTTGCGATGTGTGGGTTCCGCGCATCTAACTCTTACGTGCGCCGGCAAAAAGTCCGATAATGTCCCCAGCATGAAATCGGCCACTGCCAGAGACCGTGGTATAAGCACGACGATCATCGCCGCCGCCTTCGTACTCGCGGCGCTATGTTTTTCTACGCCGTCGGCTGCTCAAACTCTCGCCCACCGCCTCATCCTCAAAGACGGCTCGTACCAATCGATCACAAAGTATGAAGTCGGCGGCGAGCGTGTCCGCTATTTCAGCGCCGAGCGCGGCGAGTGGGAGGAAGTCCCCAAGGCGCTCGTCGATTGGGATGCGACGAAAAAATACGAAGATGGCCTGCTCACGGGCGC
Organism: Terriglobales bacterium; assembly: GCA_049698855.1. Lineage (GTDB taxonomy): Bacteria > Acidobacteriota > Terriglobia > Terriglobales > Acidobacteriaceae > Acidiflorens. The sequence continues at coordinate 5,328 of JBAVYO010000405.1, read as the reverse complement.
GCCCGCTCCCGAAGCCGCCGAACTCGACCGCGAACTTGAAACCGAGCGCAAAGCTGCCGAAGCCCGCTCTCCGCAGGTCGCGCCCGGCCTGCATCTTCCCGACGACACAGGCGTCTTCCTGCTCGATACTTACCAGAATCAGCCCGAACTCGCCGAGATTGAGCAGTCTGGCAGCGACCTGAATCGCAATACGGGGTCCAATATTCTCCGCTCCGCGATCAACCCGCTTGCCGGATCGAAACAAACCATAGAGATTCCCGAGGCGCATGCCAAAGTGCAGGCGCACACGGCTGTGCCTTCGCTCTATGCCAATCTCGACGTAGGACAAGGCGCGACCGCTAGCGCGCAGGCTCCGGGAGAACCGCCGCCTCTATCACAAAGCGACCGCTTCAAGATCATTCGCCTGGATGTGAAAGGCGGCAAGCGCGTGGCCGGCTCCGTGAAGACCGCCGTCACCGGCAAAACCAAAACCGACGAGCGTTTCATTCCTGCCACGGTTACGCCAATGACGGGCGGCTGGGTCAAAATCACGCCCGTCGATCCGCTCCCAAACGGCGAATACGCGGTCGCCGAAATGTTGGGCAAGGATGGAATGAACCTCTACGTCTGGGATTTCGGCGTCAACCCTGCCGCTCCCGCCAATCTGTTGGCGCTAAAACCTGAGCCCACGCTGCCACCGAAGAACGATGCCTCTCCAGATTTACAGAAACGCGAGAAACAATAGAAATTCATTCTCTTTGTTGATTCCGATTTTGTCGGGGTCTCTTGTCAACGTGTATTATTTTCCGTTGCCACTGAACAGACTAGTTGGTAAACTAGTTTGCATGAAAGGGCGAAATAACGATGACAGCAATATGACAACCGTCGGAGCTTTTGACGCCAAAACTCACCTCAACGCCTTGCTCCAACGAGCCTCCAAGGGAGAGGTGATTCAGATCACCCGGCGCGGCGTGCTCGTCGCGAAACTGGTGCCTGCCGGAGCAGACGATCGGAAAGACCCGCGCGCCGCAGCGAGTGACATTCGCAGAGTGCGCAAAGGAGCGACGCTCGGAAAAATCTCCATCAAAGAGTTAATCAATGAAGGCCGTCGCTAATCGGTTTGTTCTCGACGCCTCAGTAGCCGTTGCCTGGTGTTTTGACGACGAATCGACGGCATTTACTGAAAACGTTCTGGATATGCTCTCGGCTGGGGCCGAAGCCATAACACCCGCCATCTGGCCGCTGGAAGTCGCCAATGGTTTGTTGATGGCGGAGCGTCGCAAGCGCATCACGGTGGCGCAGGTGACCGCGTTACTGGGCCGAATTGCACATCTCCCTATTTCGGTTGAATCGATCAATCCCGAACAAGTTTTTACTCAGATCTTATCGGTCGCGCGGCAACTGCACTTGACGCAATATGACGCGGCGTACATGGAATTGGCCTTGCGCCAAGCGCTTCCGCTGGCTACATTGGACGGCGACCTTAGGCAGGCGGCGCGTCTTGCAGGAACCCAGTTAGTGTCCGTCTGAGTGGCGGCTGACTCTACTTCTCCACCAGTCCCCTTGATGCCACGCCGATGTTGTCGCGGGTCGTGTTCTTCACCACGTACATCATCTCGTCGGCTTGGCGAATGATGTCGTGCGGTGTCTGCGCGTCATGCGGAAAGGTAGCCAGTCCCATGCTGGCGCGCACGTTCAGATTCAATCCCTGCTCGCTACAGAAAGTCCCGGCGCGCAACGACTCCTGCAGGCGCATGGCGACTACTACCGCCTGATCCTTGCTCGTTTGCGGAAGCAGCACCACAAATTCGTCGCCTCCATACCGAAAGGCAAAATCGATGAGCCTTAATTGTGCCTTGATGAGGTAGCCAATTTCAGCCAGAAGACGGCTTCCCACCAGGTGCCCATGCGTGTCGTTGACGCCCTTGAAATGATCCAAGTCGATGAAGATAACGCTAAACTCGTAGCCGAAACGTCCCGAGCGATACACCTCGGTTTCGAGGGTTTTATAGAGATGGCGGGCGTTGAACAGTCCAGTACAATCGTCGGTGATGGTGAGTTCTTGAATCTTTTCTACCGACCGCGCATTTTCAATCGCGATGGCAGCGTAGTCGCATAGCGACTGCAGGAAAAACAGCTCCTGATCGCTCATGCTCACGCTGGCATTGACCAGTTGAATCACGCCCAGCACGCGGTGTTTCGAGCGCAGCGGCACACAGATCACGGAACGTGTTGTCAGCTGCGTCAACTCGTCCAGCCGCGGCGAAAATCGCGCATCCGTCTGCACATCGGGAACGATCAGCAGCTGCCCGTGTTTTGCGACCCAGCCGGCTAATCCCTCGCCGACTTTCAGTCGTTCTTTCTGCAGCACATCGGAAGCGGTTCCCACCGCGATAGCAAAATATAGCTCGTCCTTTTCTTCGTCCACCATGAGCAGCGACCAGGTGTCCGGGCGGAAATACTCCGCCATCTTTTCCATGATGGTTTGCAGGATGGAATCGAGGTCGAGCGAGGAAGTCAGAGCTTTGGCGACGTCGTGGAAAATCGTCAACTCTTGCGACAGGCGAATTGGGGAGGTCCCAGTAGCCTCCTGCATGAACTCCTCGTGCCGGACCGATAAGATAAGAAATTATAGGTTTCGCCTCGCAACCCAAGCAATAAACGATGGTAACCAGTACCAACTCCGCCACCTCAGCCCTCTAAGACTGGCCTAATTCACGCCTTGGCTACCGCGCAAGCCGCGCACTATCACCGGCCGCCGCAGTACGGTTTCCAGTAAATGCCGCGCCGCCGCTATATCCTGGGCGCCTCGTTCAAACGGAGCGTACCCTGCCGAATGGATCACCAACACCCCATCGCGGCCTTCCACCTCAAGCCGCGGGGCCGTCCCATTTCGCGGATCGAGCGCATTGGCAAGCCGCAAGACACCCGCCAATTCAAAGGCCACACGCCGGTCCGGCAGTTCCAGCCGTTGCATGGTCTTCGCCCGCGAACGCGGCAGGGCTCCGCGATGGTACCGAGCTACCACCGCCGCCAGTTCCAACTCGCGGGCGCTCCAGCCCAAAGGCCGCACCATCCCCTGAATGATACGCAACGATCTCTTCTGATGATTCTCATTGCCCTTCGCCCGGCCCACATCGTGCATGAGCGCGGCCACTTGCAACACGTCGCGCGAGTCATGCTCCGCGCCCTGCGCAATCAGCTTCGCGCGGCGCAGTCCGTCATACAGGCGAAGCGACAACTGCGCTACGCGCTGGGCATGGGGGAAATCCGGATCGAGATAACCGGCCCACACGCGAAGCCGGTTCATCGCCGCCGCCCGTAATGCTGCGCCTTGCGGCAACTCGGCCCGCCAGACACGCCACAACGACTGCTTGCCAATCATCAGCTCGCGATAGCGTTCCACACGCCGGTTGCGTTCGTGGTTCAGCTTCTCACGCCAGCGGTTCCGGCTCTCCACATCGGGAAACGCCGCGATTTCCAGCGCCGTTTTCCATAGCACATCCAGGTCGTGTACCTCGCCCAGCAGATCCTGAAGCTCCTTCAGGTCTCGGCCCCAACGCTCGTGCTGAGCTGGTAAGAAATTCTCCACGGTATAGCGAAAGCGTTTGATTCCGATGCGCAGCTCGTGCAGCGCGACCTGCGAACGTGTGCGGATAGCGCGCTTATGCAGATCGTAAGCGGCGGTCCACTTCTCCAGCGCGAGGTGCAGGTAAACCATGTTTCCCGGCCGCAATCGCGAAGCGCGACCCGGCAGGGTGCGGCTCCACTGCCGCCAGCGCTTGCGGTCAAATTGATTGAGGTCCTTCAGGGCAAGCTGTTTGCACTCGGCTTCGCGCGCATGCACGTGATTGAGCAGCTTCAGCACAACGGGATCCCCGTAATTTCCCGTAGAGACGCGGTTTGCCGCGTCTCGCTCTGTTGCAGCACTCAGCTTTTCGATCCACTCCTGCATCACCTGCATGTCGCGCAGTTCGCCCAGCGCGCGAAAAAGCTTTCGCCCCGCCTTCTTCATTTCCTTCCAGGATGGATGCGGATCCATCGCGGTCAATCCATCGGCGAGCGAGCGGCAGCGGCGTATTGACACGCGCAGATCGTGCACCGGATCGGCCTCGAATCCGGCCGCTGCGCGATCACACTCCTCAAGCACGCGCTCCATCCAGGCGCGCAGGCCAACCTTCGGCTTGGCTGTGGTCTTCCTTTTCTCAGGCTGCGTTTTCTCAAGCTTGGGCGCCAGCTTCGGACCGGAATTCGCCGCGGCTTTTGGAACGAGCCTTAGACCTACCTTGGCAGTCGGAATAGCTCCCACCTTGTCTCCTTCGTCGGACGGGGACTATTGTCGCCTCTTTGCGCGGATTCTTCTAGCGTAGCCTTTGGAGGTCAGGCCTTTTAGCCTCCAGGAACGAGGACTACGTAGCCACAAGAAAAGGGCCGGACGGTTTTGCCGTCCAGCCCAGGAAGGTCGGCTAGCTTCCAAAACAACGGTTAGCGCTTTCGGGTCATCCCCGAAGCTGCGATCGGGACCTGTATTGTCGACGTGCCGGCCACAATGTTCAACGTGGCTCCATCCGTCCCCGCTGCGTCGGGGGAGAACGAAACCTTGACTTCGCACTTCCGTTCCGGGGCCAAGGTGGCTCCACAGAACTCGGTGAAGCTGAACTGGGAGGCGTCGCCAGAGGTCACGTTGAAGGAGATGGGACCGATCGTCGCCTTTGTAGAGCCGGTATTCGTGAGCGTCAGGAGGTGGGCCTCAATGTTACCTACGTAAAGATCGCCAAACGTGAGGCTGGCCGGTGAAACAGTCACCTGTCCGCTGCTGGTAGGAGTCACGTTGAGGCTAAGGGGTGTGGTGTTCGTCAAGTCACCCGACGTACCCTGTATCGTGACTGAAGCCATCCCGGTAGTTGCGTTCGCGCTGGCCGACAAGCTCAGTGAACTGCTCGTGGTGGCAGGATTGGGGGTGAACGTTGCCGTCACGCCGCTGGGCAAGTTCAAGGCGGAAAGAGTAACGCTGCCACTAAAGCCATTCGACGGTGTGATGGTGATGGTGCTCGTCCCGCTGCTGCCCTGCGCTATAGCTACGTTGTTTGGCGACGCGGAAAGTGAGAAACCCGCCGTCCCGACCGCCGGGACGTCATATCCAACCGCATTCAGAATGTTGATTTCGCCACCACCGTCATTGAGGATGGTGAGGCCAGTATCTTCGCCGGGGCAGCCTTCGCCGTCCTGAACGGCTATGTCGGTCCCGCAATCGGGAGAGCTGGAAACAAAGTCGGCGTAGTCATCGCCATTGGCCAACGTGTTGTAGACCTTCGGGGTATTCGCTACTCCGTTCGCTCCGTTCGTGGT